>NZ_JBHVTL010000013.1:149474-232736 GCF_042884635.1 Kitasatospora sp. NPDC058115 | reverse complement strand
GGCAAGGGCCGAGGCGCCGAGGAGCCAGGGGGTCGAGGAGGAGGGAGGGGTGGGGGGCGGGGGGGAGGGGGCCCCGGAGAGGAAGGAACTCCGCAACGGGGCACGGAGCGAGTGACGGGGGCCGCGTCGGCCGGTCGGCCGACGCGGCCCGGAAGGCCAGGACGAGCGGGGCGGACCGGGAGCGGCGCCGCCACGGTGGGTGGGACAGCCGGGGCGGGTGGAGCAGGGCAGGCCGCGCCGCCCGAGTGGGCGGCGCGGCCCCGGAAAGGCGGGGTCCGCCGCCCCGGTGCCGGTCGGCTCGGCGCCGGTCGCCCCGGTCCGGGCCGGGGTCGAACTCGCCGCCGGGGAGGCCCGGTTGACCGGCCCGGTGGGCCCCTCCCGGCCGCCGGGAGGGCTTCACCGCCCCCTGCCCTCGGCCGCGCCGGGCCCGTGGCGGCGTCCGCCGGGGCGGTGCGGCCCCGGCGGGGCGGCGAATTCCGGCCGGGGCCGCGCCGTCGAACGGGCACAATGGCGTATGACGGTCGGCCCCCGCTGCGGGGGCCTTGGGCGTGTCGACTTGGAGGCCCGGGTGAGCGATCTTCCGCGCAAGGCAATGACCCGCACGGCACGACTCGCCGCTCTGCCGCTGGGGATAGCCGGCCGCGCCACCCTGGGTCTCGGGAAGCGGATCGGCGGCCGGTCGGCCGAGGTGGTGACCGCCGAGCTGCAACAGGCCACCGCCGACCAGCTGTTCAAGGTCCTGGGCGAGCTCAAGGGCGGGGCGATGAAGTTCGGGCAGGTGCTGTCCGTCTTCGAGGCCGCCCTGCCGGAAGAGGTGGCCGGCCCCTACCGGGCGGCGTTGACCAAGCTGCAGGACGCCGCGCCGCCGATGCCGGCGGCGAAGGTGCACGCGGCGCTGGCGCAGCGGCTGGGCGAGGACTGGCGGAGCCTGTTCCTGGAGTTCGACGACCGTCCGGCGGCGGCCGCGTCGATCGGCCAGGTGCACCGGGCGGTGTGGCACGACGGGCGCGCGGTCGCGGTCAAGGTGCAGTACCCGGGGGCGGGGGACGCCCTGTTGGCGGACCTGTCGCAGTTGAGCCGGGTGGCGTGGCTGCTGGGTCCGCTGATTCCGGGACTGGACATCAAGCCGCTGATCACGGAGCTGCGGGAGCGGGTCGCCGAGGAGCTGGACTACGGGCTGGAGGCGCAGGCGCAGCGCCGGCACGCGGAGGAGTTCGCGGGCGATCCGGAGATCGTGGTGCCGGGTGTGGTGGCGCAGGCGGACCAGGTGCTGGTGTCGGAGTGGATGGACGGCACGCCGCTGGCGGAGGTGATCGCCTCGGGTTCGCAGGAGGAGCGGGACGTCGCCGGCCGGCTGCTGGCACGCTTCCTGTTCGCCGGTCCGTCACGGACGGGGTTGCTGCACGCGGATCCGCATCCGGGCAACTTCCGGCTGTTGAAGGACGACGGCCCGGTGGAGGGCTGGCGGCTGGGGGTGCTGGACTTCGGGACGGTGGACCGGTTGCCGGGAGGCCTGCCGGCGCCGATCGGGGCGTCGTTGCGGATGGCGTTGGCCGGGGACGCGGCGGGCGTGCTGGCGATGCTGCGCGAGGAGGGTTTCGTCAAGCCCTCGATCGAGCTGGATCCGGATGCGGTGCTGGACTACCTGGTGCCGATCATCGAGCCGGCGGCGGTGGAGTCGTTCCACTTCACCCGGGCGTGGATGCGGGCGCAGGCGGCACGGATCGCCGATCCGCGGTCGCCCGCGTACAACCTGGGCAAGCAGCTGAACCTGCCGCCGTCGTACCTGTTGATCCACCGGGTGACGCTGAGCACGATCGGGGTGCTCTGCCAGCTGGGGGCGAAGGCGCCGTTCCGGGCGGAGATGCTGGCGTGGCTGCCGGAGTTCGCCGAGGAGGGGTCGCCGGGGCGGGCGAAGGAGGCGGCGGCGGCAGCCGAGGCCATGACGAAGCCCGAGGCCGCGGCAAAGAAGGCCGCCCCGAAGAACCCGGCCCCGAAGAACGCGGCCGCGAAGAAGCCCGCCGCGAAGAAGGCGGCGGCGGCGAAGAAGGCCGCCCCGGCCAGGCGCCGGAACCCGTCCGCGGAGGGCTGATCCGCCGTCCGCCGTGAACGGCCGACGGCCGCAGGCCGCCTCCCGGTGTCGGGGGCGGCCTGCGGCGCGACGGGGGTCCTGATGGGTCTAGCTCACCGGCGTCCCGGTCACATCAGGGCGACGGCGAGGGCCTTGCGGGCCCGGAGTGAGGCGCGTTCGGCCTTCTGCTTGAGCCGCTGGGCCCGGGCGAGCCGGCTGACGAGCCGTTGGTGCTCGGCCTCCTGGAGGCGCTCTTGCATATGCGCCCGTGCCAGGGATTCATGGAGAAGTTGCATTTCGAGGGTCCTGTTCTGGATCTGAAGTTCGGTGGTCTGCTCGGCCCGGACGGTCGGATCGATGGCGGCGGCGGTCATGTGGTGGTCCTGCTCGTGGTGCGGTGTCGGGAAGGGGCGGATGCGGGCGGCGTCGGCCTTGGCGGCGGCGAGGCGTACGGAGCGGCGGAGGGCGTTGTCCAGCGGGGGCTGCTCTCCCCGGCGGACGGTTCCGGCTCCGGACGCGGGGTTCACGCCGCGACCTCGGTCTTGCGCGGGCGGCCGCGCGGCCGCTTGCGGGCCACGACGACACCCTGGACGAAGAGCTCGCCGCCCCAGACGCCCCAGGGCTCGCGGCGCTCCAGGGCGCCGGTGAGACAGGCGTCCTTGACCGGGCAGGTGCCGCAGAGGGACTTCGCGTACTCGACGTCGGCGGGCGTCTCGGCGAAGAAGACCTCGGGGTCGAAGGCGCGGCACGGGATGGGGAGCCCGAGCTCCTCGGCCTGGTCGATCGAGGTGAACTGCATGGGGAGAACCTCCGGAGGGTCGGCCTGGTCGGCCTTCGTCTGGTCTGTCGGCGGTACGGACGGGGTGGGCGGCGTGATGACCGTGGACACTGTGGGCGTCTTCCTCGTCTTCTCAGTGGGTCCGGCTCAGCTGACTGGTGGGGCTGGGCCGGAGGCCCCGGGGGGCCTGGGTGGTCTTGCGTACCGGACAAAACAGAAGGGCCGCGGATCCCGGTGTTGGGGTTCCGCGGCCCTGGAGGCGCCGACCTGAGGCTGGCTCAGGTTCGTTCTCTCCAGGGTTCAGGGCCGCGGAAGGCCCGCATCCGGGCGGCCGTGGCGCCGTTGAAGGCGGCCATGGCCTGGTTGATCTGCTGCTCGTTCTGCTTCTGGGTGTTTCCGGCACCGATGACCCGCGCATAGCCGCCATGCATGACAATGGCTACGACCGTCTTCGGTGCCTGGGTCGGTCGCTCATCACGCAGGGAGCGCGAAGCATCGACCGACGCCCAGTCGCGGGACAGACCAGTCTCGACACCGGTGCCGTCGAGGCTGCCGCCCTGGATGCCGTTGCTGCCGTGGCCAGTGTGTCCGAGGCCACTGACAGCGAGGGCGGGGGAAGCGGGAACGACGGAGACACCGGTGGTGTCGAGACCCAGACCGGTTTCGCACAGCTGGACGGCGAGCCGCAGGTTGGCGGAGCGCAGGGAGGCGGCGACGACGGTCTGGCCAGTCATTTTGGTGATCATGGTTTCCACTGCATTCGCCTCCTCTCGGCGTCTCGCGGAGCCTGGTTCCCCGGGCTCCGAACTGTTCGGATGTCTGTCTCGGTGAAGCTGGGTGAAGCTGGTGGAGCTCGGTGAGCTCGTGGTGCAGGGGAGTGCGGCGACAGGCGTCACCCCGGACGATCGCGTCCCCTTGACCGCTCCGGCAGGCTATTGCGCTCCCGGCACGGCGCGCAAACTATTTTTCCGGCGAGTTTCCCGACGGTCTCCGCGGCGCCTCCCGGCACCGGCTGTGATCGCCCCGGACCGGCTCAGGCCGGTTCGTCCGGCTGGTCGTCCGTGACGTCTGCCGGATCCCTGACGGGCTCCTCCCCCGCACACAACGAGAGCACGGCGGCCCCGTATTTGTCCAGCTTCATCGCGCCGACCCCGGAGATGCCGGCGAGCTCCTGCCGGTTGGCGGGGACGTCCTCGGCGATGGCCATGAGGGTGGCGTCGGTGAACACGACGTAGGCGGGGGCACCCTGTTCGCGGGCCTGGGCGGCGCGCCACTCGCGCAGCCGCTCGTAGAGCGCCTCGTCCATGGTGGAGGGGCAGCCCTCGCAGCGGCGGAGCTTGCGCTCGACGGCCTCGGTGAGGGCCCGCCCGCAGACCCGGCAGGTGACCGGGCCGCGGACCCGGCGCCCGGCGGAGCGCTCGCCGCCCCCGCCGGCCGCCCCGCCGCGCCCGGCGGACCGGCTGCCGGGGGCGCTGGAGCCGGGGCGCAGCCCGTCCAGGAAGCGGCTGGGCTTGCGGGAGGCGCGGCCGCCCGGGGAGCGGGAGAGCGCCCAGGAGAGGGTGAGGTGCTTGCGGGCGCGGGTGACGCCGACGTAGAGGAGGCGGCGCTCCTCCTCGACCTGCTCGTCGGTCTTGGCGTAGATGATCGGCAGGGTGCCCTCGGTGAGGCCGACGAGGAAGACGGCGTCCCATTCGAGGCCCTTGGCGGCGTGCAGGGAGGCGAGGGTGACGCCTTCGACGGCGGGGGCGTGCTGGGCGGCGGCGCGGGCGTCGAGTTCGGCGACGTAGGCGGCGAGGTCGGTGCCCTGCCCGTCGGCGGCGCGGCCGCGTTCGAACTCCTCGGCGAGCCGGACGAGGGCGGCGAGGGACTCCCAGCGGTCGCGGACGGCGCCGGATCCGGCCGGGGGTTCGGCGGTGAAGCCGCGGGTGGCGAGGACGGCCCGGACCTGGCCGGCGAGGTCGGGGGCGCCGTCGGTGACCGGGTCGGAGGCGGCGCGGGCGGCGCCGCGCAGCAGGACGCCGGCGTCGCGGACCTCGGGGCGCTCGAAGAACCGCTCGGCGCCCTTGAGCTGGTAGGGGACGCCGAGGTCGGCGAGGGCCTGCTCGTAGACCTCGGACTGGCCGTTGGTGCGGAAGAGCACGGCGATCTCGCTGGCGCGCACGCCGGCGGCGAGGAGCTCCTTGATCCGGCGGGCGGTGGTCTCGGCCTCGGTGGGTTCGTCCTCGTACTCGGTGTAGACCGGCTCGGGGCCGGCCTCGCGCTGGGAGACGAGTTCGAGGCGGTGGCGGGCGGCCTCGCCGCGGGCCTGGGCGAGGAGTCCGTTGGCGAGGTGGACGACCTGGGGGGTGGAGCGGTAGTCGCGGACGAGCTTGACGACGGTGGCCTCGGGGTGGCGGTTGCGGAAGCCGAGCAGGTAGTCGGGGGTGGCGCCGGTGAAGGAGTAGATGGTCTGGCTGGCGTCGCCGACGACGCAGAGGCTGGCGCCGCCGCC
Source organism: Kitasatospora sp. NPDC058115 (assembly GCF_042884635.1). NCBI lineage: Bacteria > Bacillati > Actinomycetota > Actinomycetes > Kitasatosporales > Streptomycetaceae > Kitasatospora > Kitasatospora sp. NPDC058115. Next base: position 227,396 of record NZ_JBHVTL010000013.1, on the reverse strand, counting down.
GGGGCCGGTCCACTGGTCGAGGAGGCGCTGCTGGAGCGGGGAGACGTCCTGGTACTCGTCGACGGTGAAGTGCCGGTACTGGGCGCGGACCTGGTCGGCGATGTCGGGGCGGTCCTCCAGGATGGCGGCGGTGAGCAGCAGCACGTCCTCGAAGTCGATGTTCCCGCGGCGGCTCTTGGTCTCCTCGTAGACGCGGTAGACCTGGGCGGTCTCGGCGGGGTCGCGGGGGGCGTCGCGGCCGGACTTGGCGACGGCGGCGGGGTAGTCGTCGGGGCCGGTCTGGGTGACCTTGGCCCATTCGATCTCGGCGGTGAGGTCGCGCAGTTCGGTGCGCTGGACGCGCAGCCCGCAGCGGCCGGCGGCCTCGGCGACGAGCTGGACCTTGCGCTCCAGCAGCTGGGGCACGGGTCCGCCGACGGCGCGGGGCCAGAAGTACTGGAGCTGGCGCAGCGCGGCGGCGTGGAAGGTGCGGGCCTGGACGCCGTCGGCGCCGAGCTGGCGCAGGCGGCCGCGCATCTCGCCGGCGGCGCGGGCGGTGAAGGTGACGGCGAGGACCTGCTGGGGCTGGTAGACGCCGCTGCGCACGCCGTAGGCGATGCGGTGGGTGATGGCGCGGGTCTTGCCGGTGCCGGCGCCGGCGAGGACGCAGACGGCACCGTGCAGGGCGGTGGCGACGGCGCGCTGTTCGGGGTCGAGTCCGGCCAGGACGGCGTCGGGGCCGCCGGCGGCGGGGTCGCCGAAGCGGTGGGCGTCCTGGTGTCCGTCGAACGGGCTGCCGCTCAAGAGGTCTTCCTGCATGCGTTCCATCCTCTCAGCCCGCGCGGACATCGCGGGCGGGGTTGTCCACAGGTGCGGTGTGATCGCCGGATGATCGCGCCGAGGACGGCGGATGGTTGCACGTGGGGGCGCGGGCTCTGCCACCCGCGCCGGTTCGGGTGGGTGCACGCCGGTGCGGTCCGGCCGGCCGCGCGCGGAATGACCGCCGGGCGGTGGACGTTCTCCCCCCGGAGCCGCGCGACCCGCGCGGCGCCCCGCCAAGGCCCCCGGCCCCTCCCCGATCAGAAGGAGTCCCCTCGATGTCCGGCAGCGTGACGATGTACAGCACGACCTGGTGCGGCTACTGCAACCGGCTCAAGAGCCAGCTGCAGCGCGAGGGCATCGGCTACACCGAGATCAACATCGAGGAGGACCCGGCGTCGGCGGCCTTCGTCGAGTCGGTGAACAACGGCAACCAGACCGTTCCGACCGTGCTGGTGCAGCCGGCCGGCGGCGGCGAGCGGGTCGTGATGACCAACCCGAGCCTGCTGCAGGTCAAGAAGGCCCTCGCGGCCTGATCCCCGCGCCCCGCCCGCGGCCGTGCCCTGCCCCGCCCCGCGCGCGGCACCGCACGGCGGCCCGGACGGCCCCGGCCCGGCGCGCCCGCCCACCGCGGCTACGGCGCGTCGGCCCGGGCCGCCTCGACGGGCGCGGCGGGCCCGGGCAGGACGGTCCGGGCGGCGAGGTCGCCGACGCCGTAGACCAGCCGGCTGCGGTCGGCGGAGTAGCGGGTCTCGATGACCCGCACGGGTCCGCGCCGGTCGTAGGTGACCCGGGTCTGGACCATCAGCGGCACCCCGGGTCCGCCCTGGAACCACTGCGCCTCCTCGGGCCCGGGCATCCGGGCGACGAGGTGGTCGACGGCCCCGATCTCGGTGCGGCCGAGGGCGGCGAGCACCGCCTCGTCGCCGCCGTCGATCTGGTCGGGCTCCATCAGCGGGGTGCCGGCGGCGAGGCCGGCCCGGTAGTGGCTCTCCTCGATGGAGTACGGCTCGCGGTCGAGCATGCGCAGCTGGCGGCGGACCACGATGGCCTCGCCGGGGCGCAGTCCGAGCCGCTCGGCGATGTCGACGCGGGCCCGGACGATCATCATCTCGAAGTCGACGGTGAGTTCGCGCCCGCTCTCGGCGGCCTCGCCGCGGTAGACGGCGCTGGGGACGGCCAGGCAGTCGCGGGGGCCGGGGTCCTGCGGGTCGAGGCGGGGTGCGGGCCCGTAGGCGCGGTGGTCGAGCACGGGGTGCTCGCGCAGATAGGTGCCCTTGCCCTGGAGGCGGACCAGCCGGCCCTCGTTGACGAGGACGTCGACGGCGAGCCGGACGGTGTTGCGGGCGACGCCGTACTGGCGTTCCAGTTCGCTCTCGACCGGCAGGGCGGCCGCGGCGGTGAACTCGCCCTCGGCGATCCGGCGGCGCAGGTCGGCGGCGAGGCGCTGGTATTTGGGGGATTGGGTGGTACCCCGGGGGATTGTCACCCGAGTGAATGTAGCGAGCCGGGTGAGGGGCTTTCAGGCGTTTGCGGCAAAGTCCGCCGGGATCGGTGACACTGCCGGACGGGGCCCCGGGGGCCGTACTGGACAGGGCCGCTCCGGTTACGAACATCCTGGGGAGACCGATTCGAAAAGGAAATGGGGGGCGCGTGGATCAACTCCACACGCCCCCCATCCACAGAACACGCCGAACGCGCCGAACACACCGAACGCGCCGAACGCTCCCGCCGCCCGCCGGGAATTACCAGCGGGCCGCCGACGGCAGCGGCTCCCCGTACCAGACCTCGACCAGGTGCCGGGCGATCGAGATCCCGGACGGCGGCAGGATCTCCCCCGCCGCCATCCCCGCCCGCAGCTCCTCCCGGGAGAACCAGCGCGCCTCCGCCAGCTCCTCCCCGTCCACGGTGATCGCGGTGCCCTCCGGGTGCGCCCGGCCCAGGAAGCCCAGCATCAGGCTGGACGGGAACGGCCACGGCTGGCTGGCCACGTAGGAGACCTCGGCGACCCGCACCCCGGCCTCCTCCTGCACCTCGCGCACCACCGCCTGCTCGATCGACTCCCCCGGCTCGACGAAGCCGGCCAGCGTCGACCAGCGGCCCTCCGGCCACAGCGCCTGGCGGCCGAGCAGGCAGCGGTCCTGCTCGTCGGTGATCAGCATGATCACCGCCGGGTCGGTGCGCGGGTAGTGCTCGGCGGCGCAGGAGGTGCAGCGCCGCACGTGCCCGGCCCCGGCCTTCTCGGTCGGGTGGCCGCAGCGCGAGCAGAAGCTGTGCAGCCGGTGCCAGTGCTCCAGCGCGACGGCGTGCACCAGCAGCCCGGCGTCCCGGTCGGACAGCAGCGCGCCGACCTCGCGCAGCCCGGCCGGGCGGGCGTCGCCGTCCAGCCGGCCCGGCAGGCTCTCGCCGGCCAGCGCGAAGTAGGAGACGCCCTCCTCGTCGGTGCCGAGGAAGTACCGGTCGCCGCTCTGCGGTGCCTCGAAGGAGGGCATCAGGACCAGCTCGGTCCCCTGCCCGGTGTCCACCACGAACGCCTCGCCGCCGGCGATCGGCAGCACCTTGGTGGACGGGTGGCTCCACGCGGCCGCCAGCCAGGGCTCGTCGAACCGGTGCTGCGCCGCCCGGTCCACCCCGGCCCGGGCCAGCGCCAGGTGCGACGGGCGTTCGGTCTCAGGCACGGTGCTCAACTGTTCCATCCCCACGTGATCGGTCTTCCGGACGGTTCGGGTCCGCGCGGACCACCGGGACGGGACGCGCCCGTCCCCCGGTCCGCCCGCGCTCGCCCGCGGTTCACGCGCTCTCGCCGCCCGGCCGCCAGTTCTCGGCCAGGTCGGCCCACAGGTAGGCGGCGGTCTCGACGCCCTTGGCCAGCAGGTCCAGCTCGACCTTCTCGTCCACCGAGTGCCAGCCGTCCGAGGGCACCGAGATGCCGAGGAACAGCACCGGCGCGCCGAGCACGTCCTGGAGGTCGGCGGCCGGACCGGAACCGCCCTCACGGGTGAACAGGATCTTCTGCTCGAAGGCCCGGCCCATCGCCCGGACGGTGGACTGCAGCGCCGGGTGGTCGAGCGGGGTCAGACAGGGCCGGGTCGCTCCCGGGAAGACCAGCTCGTGACGGATGCCCTCGGGGACCCGGTCGGCCACCCAGGAGCGGACGGCCTCGCGGACCTTCTCGACCTCCTGCCCGGCGACCAGCCGGAAGGAGAGCTTCAGGTGGGCCGAGGCGGGCACGATGGTCTTGCCGCCGGGGCCGGTGTAACCGCCCCAGATGCCGTTGACCTCGGCGGTCGGGCGGGCCCAGATCCGCTCCAGGGTGGAGTAGCCGGCCTCGCCGCGGGTGCCGTACGACTTGGCGGTCCGCAGCCAGGCCGCCTCGTCGAAGGGCAGCTCGGCGAAGAGCGCCCGCTCGCGGTCGGTCAGCTCGACCACGCCGTCGTAGAAGCCGGGGACGGCGACCCGGTGGTCGGCGTCGTGCAGGGCGGCGGCCAGCTCGGCGGCGACGGTGGCCGGGTTGGGCACGGCGCCGCCGAAGGAGCCGGAGTGGATGTCGGTGTCCGGCCCGTACAGGTCGATCTGGGCGTCGGCCAGGCCCCGCATGCCGGTGCAGACGGTCGGCGTGGTCTCGGACCACATGCCGGTGTCCGAGATGATCACGACGTCGGCGGCCAGCCGGCCGGCCTCGCGGCGCACCAGGTCGGCGAAGTGCGGGGAGCCGGACTCCTCCTCGCCCTCGATCAGCAGCTTGAGGTTGACGGCCGGCGCGGTGCGGCCGGTGGCGGCCAGGTGGGCGCGCACGCCGAGGGTGTGGAAGAACACCTGGCCCTTGTCGTCCGCGGCGCCCCGGGCGTAGAGCCGGTTGCCGACCACGGTCGGCTCGAACGGGTCGGTCGCCCAGCCGTCCTCCTTGGCGGCGGGCTGCACGTCGTGGTGGCCGTAGACGAGGACGGTCGGCGCGTCCGGGTCCCCCGAGGGCCACTCGGCGAAGACGGCCGGCAGGCCGTCGGTCTCCCACACCTCCGTCACCGGGAAGCCGGTGTCGCGCAGCTTGGCGGCCAGCCACTCGGCGGAGCGGCGGACGTCTCCGGCCCGGCCGGGGTCGGCGGACACCGAGGGGATGCGGAGCCAGTCCGCGAGGTCCGCGAGGAAGGCGGGCCGGTGCTGGTCGATGAAGGAGCGGACGACGCTGTCCGGGGTTCTCGTCATACGGACGACTTTAGTTCGCCCGGGTGCCTGCGAGCGGCCCCGGTCCCGAAGCACGGGCATCCCGGGGGCTGTTACGTCCGTCACCCCGGACGCGTCGGGCGTCCGGGGTGACGGGTGGGACGGGTGTGACGGCCGGCGGCCGCCGGTTGACGGGCACCGGTTGACGGCCGCCGGTCGACGGGGCCGGGACGGCGGGCGGAGGACCCGGCTCAGCCAGTGCGGCGCAGCAGCGAGATCCGCGAGCGGGTGAGCAGCGCAGCCAGCGCCACCGCGAGCAGCGGCAGCAGGATCACGGTGCCCGCGATGTTGAGCCAGGGGAACACCACGATGCCCTTGGCCGCCTGTTCCTGCAGGGTCATCCCGGGGTAGGTGCTCGCGGCGCCCTCGACCTTGCGCAGGGCGATCGCGGGCACCACGCCGGCGACGGCCCCGAGCAGGGCGCCCATGGCGGCGATGACGCCGCACTGGAAGCCGGACAGGGTGCGCCGGATCCGGGGCGCGGCGCCGACCGCCGCGAGGGTGGTGAGGTCGCGCTGGGAGTCGGCGGCGGCGAGGCCGGTGGCGATGCCGGCGGCGCCGAGCGCGACCAGGCCGGCGAACACGGTGAGGCCGAGGGTGATGAGGTCGCCCGGGGACCGGTAGCCGCGTTCGATGTCGAACTGGATGCCGTCGGAGAGCTTGGCGAGCGCGGCGCGGGCCTTCTGCTCCGCGGCGTCGGAGGCGGGGCCGTCGGGCCGCCACACCGAGCCGATGTCGCGGGTGGTGAGGCCGAGGCGCCGCGCGGTGTCGGGGTTGAGCACCACCTGGTCGTTCGGCCCCAGCGGGGAGGTGGCGAGGTGGGCGTCGACGGTGACCGGGTGGACGGCCGGCTCGGCGTCCGGGTTGTTCGGGTCCCTCGGCTCGGTGAGCTCCAGGAGGGCCTTGCCGTCCTTGATGTAGCGCTCGTCGAAGACGACGGCCTTGCCGGCCGCGAGGGCCTGGGCGGCGGCCTGGTCGGTGACGTCGTAGAGGTTGCGCAGCAGGGCGCCGTCACCGGCCTGGGTCATGCCGAAGGGGCTGCCGTGGGAGATCCGCTGCTCCTGGCAGCGCGGGTCCTCGCGGGTGAGCCGTTCGACCTCGCCCGGGCCGAGCTTCATCGCGTTGCGGCCCGCGGCGGGGCAGCGGCGCTCCTCGGGCATCACGAGCGCGGCCCAGCCGCAGATGCCGTCGCGGCTGACCATGCAGTCGCCCTGGTAGTTGACGCGCTGGACGTCGGCGCGGGTGCCGAGCCCGGGGACGCTGTTCTGCACGGCGCCGCGCATCTGCGGGAGCAGCGAGCCGTCGGAGCCGGCGCCCCAGCCGGCGGAGAGCACGATGGAGTGGTCGGGGCCGGAGGCGACGTACTCGCGGCGCAGTTCCTCGTCGGAGCTGGTGGTGTAGACGCCGACGGCGACCGAGCCGGCGACGGCGGCCATGACGGCGGCGACGGCGGGGGCGGTGCGGCCGCGGTGGCGCACCGAGTCGCGCAGGGCGAGGCGGGGGCCGAGCGGCAGCCAGCGGCCGATCCGTCCGAAGAGGCCGACCAGGTAGGGGGCGAGGGCGACCATGCCGAGTTCGGCGACGGCCGAGCCGCCGAGGACGGCGACGGAGCGGCCGCCGAAGCCGCCGGTGGCGCCGAGCAGGGCGAGGGCGGAGCCGCCGCCGAGCATCAGCAGGCCGAGCAGGGCGAGCCTGCGGCTGGGCGGCTTGAGGGTGTCGCGGCCGGTGAGGGCGGCGACGACGTCCTGCCGGGAGGCCTGGACGGCGGGCACCACGGCGGCCAGCAGACCGGTGACGAGGCCGATCAGGGCGATGCCGAGCAGGTCGAGCGGCTGGAGGTCGAAGTGGCCGAAGCGCTGGCCGGAGAACTCCTCGGCCCGGGTGCGCAGCAGGGCGACCAGGCCGATGCCGACGGCGAGGCCGACGACGGCGCCGGTGAGGCCGAGGACGACACCGCCCCCGAGGACGACGGCGCGCACCTGGGCGCGGTCACCGCCGCCGGCGGCGAGCAGGCCGAGCTGGCGGCGGGAGCGGCGGGCGCCGACCGCGAAGGCCGGGCCGGCGAGCAGGACGATCTCCAGCAGGGCCATGCCCATGACGGTGCCGAGGACGACGACCGAGGTCCGGTCGAGGAAGGGGGTGCGGCTGCTTTCGCCCCGGCTGTCCTGGTCGACGTAGAACGGCACCTCGGAGCGGGGCGGCGGGTCGAGGATCACGGTGCGCGAGGCGACGAGGAACCCGTACTTGTTGAGCTCCATGACCTTGGGCCAGTCGAGCGTGGTCCCGGCCGGGAGCTTGACGAGCCAGTTGTTGGCCTCGTCGCTGACGGAGGTGCGCCCGCGCGTGCCGGGCTCGCCGGGCAGCTTGGCGAGCGGGTCGATCACGGCGCCGGGGCGGGCGAACAGGCCCGCGTTGCGCAGGTCGCCGGGGTGCTCGGCGACACCGGTGATGGTGTACGGGGTGGCTTCGAGGCCGCGCGGAGAGGTGCGGTCGCCGATCTTCAGCCCGGAGGTGTCGAGGAACGTCTGGGTGACGGCGATCTCGTGGTCGGCGCTGGGGGCCCGGCCCTTGACCATGTCGTAGCGGCCGTGCCAGACCGGGTCGGTGAGGTCGAGTTCGGTGATCCGGACGTTGGTGAGGCCCTCGGCGGTGCTGGTGGTGATGTAGGGGCCCTCGTGCAGCGGCACGAGGGTGGCGCCGGGCAGCAGTTGCCGGGCGAGGTCGGCGGGCGCGGTGTCGAGGCTGCGCTGCTGCTCGGGGGTGAGGACGGGCTTGCCGTTCTCCTTCTTCGCGTCGTCGACGGTGGTGATCTTGCGGTCCACGTCGGGGTCGGGGGTCTGCAGGACGACGGCGCCGCGGTCGAGGATCTCCAGGGAGGCGCCGGCCTGGCCCATGGTGCGCTCGATCCTCTCGATCGGATCGAGTTCGGCGCTGCGGAAGAACACGTCGGCGCCGGTGACGCCGAGGACGGGAAGCGCCACCATGGCGACGACGAGGGCGCTGCGGCCCTTGGCGCGCAGGGCGTCGCGGCGGGCGATGCGCAGGGCGACCCGCCAGGAACCGAGCTTCACTCCCCCACCGGGCCCTTCGCGTTGGCGGCGGCGGCGACGAGCAGGCTGCCGGCGTCCTGGCTGGCGCTCTCGTCGACCATCCGGCCGTCGCGCAGGAAGACGACGCGGTCGGCCCAGGCGGCGTGCCGGGGCTCGTGGGTGACCATCATGGCGGCGGCGCCGGCGTCGCAGCGGGCGCGCAGCACGGCGAGGACGGCTTCGCCGGTGGTGGAGTCGAGGGCGCCGGTGGGCTCGTCGGCGAGGACGAGGCGGCGGTCGCCGATGAGGGCGCGGGCGATGGCGACGCGCTGCTGCTGGCCGCCGGACATGTCGTCGGGGAAGCGGTCGGCGAGTTCGGGGATGCCGAGTTCCTCCAGCGCGGTGAGCGCCTCGCGGCGGGCGGCGCGGGTGGACAGGCCGTCGAGTTCGCGCGGCAGGGAGATGTTCTCGGCGGCGGTGAGGGCCGGGATGAGGTTGTAGTCCTGGAAGACGTAGCCGACGGAGCGGCGGCGGACCTCGGCGAGGCGCTTGCGGCTGAGGCCGCCGAGGGCGACGCCCTCCACCAGGACCTGGCCGTTGCTGGGCGTGTCGAGGCCGCCCGCGAGGGTGAGCAGGGTGGACTTGCCGGAGCCGGAGGGGCCCATGACGGCGACGAACTCGCCGGGGTGGACCTTGAGGTCGACGCCGCGCAGCGCCTGGACCTCGGCGGCGCCCTGGCCGTGGACGCGGGTGACGTTGTCCAGGTGGAGAACGGCGCCGGTGCCGTTCCCGCTCGGACCGCTGTGGGACACGATTCCCCCTGCTGTGGTGGGGCCCGTCGCACGGTGGTGGGTGGCGGGCCGGTGGTTCGTTCGTTCGGTTCGGGCGGGGCCTGGCCCCGGGTGGTTCAGGCCCTGCTGCGGCGGCGCCCGAACCGGGTGGGTGCGGGCGGGGCGTCGTCGGCGGGGGTCCCGGTGCCGCGGGCTTCGGCGGCGCGGGCCTGTTCGACCTCGGCGCGCTGGGCGAGCCGGGTCTCGCAGTGGTCGAGCCAGCGGATCTCGGCCTCGGTCTGGAAGATCAGCTGTTCGAGGACGAGCAGCCAGGCCAGGTCGGAGCCGACCTGGTCGCCGGCGCCGCCGGGCCGGGCCTCGCCGGCGAGGGCGCGGCCCTTGAGCCGGGTGTAGTCCTGGAGCGCCTTGATGCTGTGCCGGCGCTGGCCCTGGACGACGGCGGGCACGTCGACGCCGGGGACGGTGACGGCCATCGCGAGTTTGATGGCGAGTTCGTCGCGCGGCGGGTTGGTGCGCGGCACCGGGGTGTCGAACCAGGCGCGCAGTTCGGCGCGGCCGGCGTCGGTGGCGGCGTAGAACTGGTGGCCCTCCTCGTCCTCCCCGGCGGGGACGACCAGGCCGTCGCGTTCCAGGCGGGCGAGGGTGGTGTAGACCTGGCCGACGTTGAGCGGCCAGGTGGCGCCGGTGCGCGCCTCGAACTCGGTTCTCAGCTGGTAGCCGTAGCGCGGCCCCTGGTCGAGCAGGGCGAGCAGGCCGTGGCGGATGGACATACCGAGTATGTATACCGGGTATGCTCGACGGGTCAAGCCGGGGGTCCGTCCGGGCAGCCGCCGGGGGCGGGCCGGGCAGCGGGCCGGGGCCGGCCGCGGACGGGCCGCCTGCGGGGGGGGCGGACGGGCCGCCGGTCCCGGGCCGCGGGGCGGGCCCGGACGTCCGGCCGGGGGTCCGGCCGTCACCGGCGGCGGGTAACGTCGGGGGGCGTGAGCCAGTTGCGCATCGCCACCTTCAATCTGTTGCACGGTCAGCCGCTCGCGCCCGACGGCGCCCCGCGGCCCTACCCGGCCGACCCCGGCGGGCCGCTCGCGCAGGCGGTGGCCGCGCTGGACGCCGACGTCCTGGCGCTCCAGGAGGTGGACCGCGGACAGGCCCGCTCCGGCGGCACCGACCAGGCCGCCGTCGCCGCCACCGCGATGGGCGCCGGGGACTGGCGGTTCGCCGCCGCCCTGCACGGCCGCCCCGCACCGGTGGCCGGCTGGCTGCCGGAGGCCTCGGCGCCCCCCGGGATCCGGGTGTACGGGCCGGCCGAGGTCGGCGACGGCGCGCCGCCCGCCTACGGCACGGCGCTGCTGACCCGGCTGCCGGTGCGGCACTGGCGGGCCCGCCGGTTCGCGCCGGCCCCGTTCGGCCTGCCGCTGCGGGTGGCCGGGCGGCGCGGGCTGACCCCGGTGCCGGACGAGCCGCGGGCCGCGCTGGCCGCCGTCCTGGAGGGTGCGCACGGCCCGTTCACCGTGGTGGCCGCGCACCTGTCGTTCGTGCCGGGCTGGAACATGGCGCAGTTGGCGGCGATCCGCCGGTGGATCGCCGACCTGCCGCAGCCGTACCTGGTGCTGGGGGACTTCAATCTGGTGGGCGCGGTGCCGCGCACCGTGCTGGGCGGGGCGAGCGCGCTGGAGCGGTCGGCACCGCGGGTGCGGGTGCGGGAGCTGCGGGCGGCCCGCCGGGCCCGGCCGGTGCTCCCGGAGCCGCGCCGGCGGCGGGTGCGCGAGCCGCGGGCACGGCTCCAGGGCTGGTCGGACCTGGCCCGGACGCCGACCTATCCGTCGCACCGGCCGGCCGTGCAGTTCGACCACGTGCTGGCGGTCGGGGTGCCGCGCTCCGCGGTGGGGGCGGCGTCCGCTCCGCGCGCGGAGGTGTCGGACCACCGGCCGCTGGTGGTCCGGGTGTCCCTCTGAGCGCGGGCCCTCACTGCCGGGACAGGTGCCCGTTCTGCTGGGGGACGAGGGGGACGGGCGGGGCGGCCGGGCGGGCCGGGTCGGCGGGCAGCTGCACGGCGGTCACGGCGGGCTCCGGACGGTCGGCGGCGGACGGGGGCTCGTACTGGAGGAGCAGCATGGCGGCGTCGTCGCCGAGCTGGCGCCCGACGTGGCGCACCACGTCCTCGTGCAGGAGGCGCAGCACGTCGACGGGTCCGCCCCGGGCGCAGCGCGGGAGGCGTTCGGCGAGCGGGTAGAAGGTGCCGGCCCGGTCCCGGGCCTCGATGACGCCGTCGGTGAACAGCAGGACGCGGTCGCCGGGGTGCAGCGGGACGCGGTGGACCGGGGGGCGGACGTCGGCGGGGTCGAGGACGCCGAGCGGGGGCACCGTCTCGGCGAGTTCCAGCGGGCGGGCGGCCTCGGTGCCGCGCAGCAGCAGCGGGGCGGGGTGACCGCAGTTGACGATCTCGGCGGTGCCGTCGGGGCCGACGCCGATGAGCACGAGGGTGACGAACTCCTCCTCGACGCCGGGGTGGTCGTTCTCGTGCAGGGCGCGGTCGAGGCTGTCGGCGAGCCAGCCGGCGACCCGGTCGAGGGCCGCCTCCTGGTGGGCGGCCTCGCGGAAGGCGCCGAGCACGGCGGCGGCGGTCTCGACCGCGCCGAGGCCCTTGCCGCGCACGTCGCCGACGACGGCGCGCACGCCGTGGCGGGTGTTGACGACCTCGTAGAGGTCGCCGCCGATGCGGGCGTGGGCGGCGGCGGCCGCGTAGTGGACGGCGGCGCGCACGGTGCCGACGCGGTCGGGGACGGGGCGCAGCAGGACGCGCCGGGCGATGGAGGCGACGAGCTGGGCGTCGGCGAGCAGGCGTTCCTGGCGCAGCCTCAGGGTGGCGCTGACCCAGCCGATCGCGGCGACGAGGACGATGGCGAAGACGGTGGCGCTGTGCACGGACTCGCCGAGCACGTCGTTGCGGAAGGCCATCAGGAAGGCGGCGGCCTCGGTGCAGGCGCCGATGGCGAGGGGGTACCAGGTGCGGCGGCTGACCACGGCGGCCAGCGCCGGAACGGCGGTGAGCGCCGGTTCGACGGTCACTGCGGCGTCGGTGAAGTAGTCGAGGACGACGACCAGCGCCATGCCGATGAACGGCAGCGACAGTGCCGTCCTCGGCCAGGTGCCGGTCGCCCCGGGCGCGGCCCCCGGGGCCGGCCCGGCGAACCGTTCTCTGATCCATCCGGTCGCGCTCAACTTCGGTTCTCCAGCAGAAGACGCCGATGCCCAGGGGCACCTGCGGTGATGACTGAGGGTTAGGGAATACGGGCCTCGCTGGCGGCCGGAGCACGGGGGTTGACCGGTTACCGACCCCACAATAGGCGCGAAACGTGCACTACGCACAGGTTTCGCCCGATGCCGTGATGACTTGAATGCTCTCCGTGACTCATTCTTCACTGTTCCCGATCAGGAGCCGTTCCAACTCTTTTCGGCCGGGAAGTCCTGCGGGTTGTTCGATCCGGCCGCTGCGGACGTACAGGAACGAGGCCGTGACCTGCTCCAGGGGGACGCCCGCCTGTTCGGCCCAGGCGAGCCGGTAGACGGCGAGCTGGAGCGGGTCGGCGGTCTCCTCGCGGTGCGTCTTCCAGTCCACCACTTCGTAGCGTGACGCGCCGCCGATTTCTGACCCGCCGTCACCGTCACGGTAGACCGCGTCGATCCGGCCGCGCACCACCCGGCCCCCCAGCACCAGGTGGAACGGCGCCTCGACCCGCAGCGGCTCCCGGTGCGCGTACGGGGTGCGCAGGAACGCCTCCTTGAGGCGTTCGAGGTCCTGTTCGTCCTCGATGCCGTCGTCGTCGGCGCCGGGCAGCGCGCCGGGGCCGATCAGCATCAGCGGTTCGATCCGGGACTGCACCCAGGCGTGGAAGCGGGTGCCGCGCCGGGCGGCGGGCTGCGGCGGGCGGGGCATCGGGCGGGCGAGGTCGTGCGCGAAGCCGTCCGGGTCGGCGGCCAGGCGCAGCAGCTGGGTGGCGGAGAGCGAGGCCGGCAGCGGCACCTCCCGCACCCGGCTGCGCGAGCGCTCCAACTCGCCGAGCAGCGCGTTCAGGTCACGGTCCCAGGACTCCACCAGCCGGCGGTCCTCGGGGGCCATCGGCTCGGGCTCCGGGGCGGGCGCGCCGGCCAGGCGGCGGTGCACCACCGCGGCGACCCGGCGGCGGGCGTGCTGGGCGGCCGGGTCGAGCGGCAGCGGCCAGGGGCGTTCGACGGGTGCGGCGAGCGCCGGGTTCTCCTCGCCGTCGGCGGGCGGGTCGGCCCAGACGACGACCTCGCCGTTGCCGGGCCGCCCGGTGTGCTCGCGCAGCTGCTCCAGGAAGTCCGACGGGCCGCGCGGGGACTTCTGGCTGGGCCCCCACCAGTGGCCGGAGGCGAGCAGCAGGGCGCGCGGGCGGGTGAAGGCGACGTAGCCCAGGCGCAGTTCCTCGACGGCGGAGTGCTCGGCGAGGGCGGCCCGGAACTCCTTCATCGCCTTGGCGTTCCAGCCGCCGCGCACATCGGGCAGGGTCGCGGCGTCGCCGCGCAGGGCGTGCGGCAGGACGCGCTTGGTGCTGGTCCAGCGCTCGCGCGGGGAGGAGGACGGGAAGGCGCCCCTGACCAGGCCGGGGACGGCGACGACGTCCCACTCCAGGCCCTTGGACTTGTGCGCGGTGAGGACCTTGACGGTGTCCTCGCCGCCGGGCAGGCCGGCGTCCAGGCCCCGGTCGTGCTCCTGGGCGGCGCGCAGGAAGCCGAGGAAGGCGGCGAGGCCGGGGTCGCCGTCGAGGTCGGCGAAGGAGGCGGCGACGTCGAGGAAGGCGTGCAGGGTCTCCCGGCGGCGGGCGGCCAGCGCCTTCGGGGAGGCCGCGAGTTCGACCTCCAGGCCGGTGACGGCGAGGACCCGGTGCAGCACGTCCATCAGCGGGTCGGCGAGCGAGCGGCGCAGCTCGCGCAGTTCACGGGCCAGCCGGGCGAAGCGGACCCGGGCCTCGGCGGAGAACGGCAGCTCGTCGGCGTCCTGCGCGTCCTGCGCGTCCAGGAAGGTCTCCAGGGCGTCGGCGAGCGAGACGACCTCGGTGGGGTCGGTCTCCGCGACGGCGGCGGCGAGCGCCTCGACGCCCTCGGGACGCTCGGTGCGCACGAGTTCGGCGGCGCGCCGGCCGAGCAGGGCGAGGTCGCGCGGGCCGATCCGCCAGCGCGGGCCGATCAGCAGCCGGACCAGGGCGGCGTTGGCGGTCGGGTCCTGGAGCACCTCGCAGACCGCGACCAGGTCGGCGACCTCGGGCAGGTGGAGCAGCCCGCCGAGGCCGACCACCTCGACCGGCACGTCCCGGGCGACCAGCGCGGCGTGCACGTCGGGGAAGGCCGCGCCGCCCCGGCACAGCACGGCGATCCGGCCGGGGGCGGTGCCGGTGCGCACCAGGTGGTCGATCTCGTCGGCCAGCCAGCCGATCTCCTCGGCGTGGGTGGGCAGCAGGGCGGCCCGCACCCGGCCGTCGGTCTCGGCGCCGGGGGCGGGGCGCAGCGCCTCGACGCCCTCGTGCATGGCGCGCAGCGGCGCCGCGAGCTCGTTGGCGAAGGCGAGCAGCCGCCCGCCGCTGCGCCGGTTCTCGCTGAGCGCGTAGCGGTCGGCGGGGGCGCCGTCGGCGGCGGGGAAGTGCCGGGGGAAGTCGTCGAGGTTGGCGACGGAGGCGCCGCGCCAGCCGTAGATGGCCTGGCAGGGGTCGCCGACGGCGGTGACGGGGTGGCCGGGGGCGGTGCCGTCCGGCCCGGCGCCGAACAGCCCGGCGAGCATCAGCCGCTGGGCGACGGAGGTGTCCTGGTACTCGTCGAGCAGCACGACCCGGTACTGCTCGCGCAGCAGCGCGCCGACCTCGGGGCGCTGCTGCGCGAGCCGGGCGGCGGCGGCGATCTGGTCGCCGAAGTCCATCAGGCCGGCGGTGGCCTTGCGGCGCCGGTAGTCCTCGACCAGCCGCAGCAGTTCCAGACGGGCGCGGGCGGTGGCGGGCACGGTCCGCAGGTCCTCGTTGCTCAGCCGCACGCCGGCCAGGGTGTCGAGCAGGTCCTCGTCGAAGGCGCGCAGCGCGGCGGGTTCGACGAGGTGCTCGGCGAGTTCGCCGTCGAGGGCGGTGAGGTCGGCGACCAGGTTGGCGAAGGTGCCGGTGAGGGCGGGGAACGGGCCGCGCGCGGTGCGCAGCACCTTGGCGGCGAGCTGGAAGCGGGTGGCGTCGGCGAGCAGCCGGGTGTCGGGTTCGACGCCGATGCGCAGGCCGTGCTCCTTGAGGAGGCGGCCGGCGAAGGCGTGGTAGGTGGAGATGTCGGGTTCGCCGAGCGCCTCGCCGTCCTCGGGGTCGGCCACGCCGGCGAGCCGCAGGGCGGAGCGGACGCGTTCGGCGAGTTCGCCGGCGGCCTTGTTGGTGAAGGTGAGGCCGAGGACCTGTTCGGGGCGCACCGCGCCGGAGCCGACCAGCCAGACGACCCGGGCGGCCATCACGGTGGTCTTGCCGGAGCCGGCGCCGGCGACGATGACGGCCGGCCGCAGCGGGGCGCCGATGGCCGCCATCTGCTCCCGGTTGAAGGGGATGCCCAGCAGCTCCTTGAGCTGGTCGGGATGGCTGAGCACGGCGGTCACCACGCAACGGTAGCCGGGGCCGCCGACAGCCGGGGGGCCGCTGTGGCGACGGCCACGTGCCGCGTGCACCACATCCGGCGTCCACCGGCCGTTCGCCGGGCGCGGCCCGGCGGGCCGGGCGCCGTCACTCCACGAGCTGGGCGCCGTCGCGCTGGGCGGAGCAGCTGCGGCGGAAGGCGCAGCGGTCGCAGCCGCCGCCGGTCTGCGGGACGAACCGCTCGGCGAGGATCCGCCCGGCGGCGTCGGCGAGCAGGTTCTCGATCCACGGCTCGCCCTCGGGCGGCTCCTGCCGCTGCACCTTGGGCGCGTCGGCCGCGCCCTTGTCGGGCTTGCGCAGCTGGACGAGTTCGGCGCCGCCGGACTCGGGGGCGGCGGCGTCGAAGCCGGGCAGCCCGTTGAGGGCGCCGGAGCGCACGGCGAGCTGGTAGACGGCGAGCTGCTTGTGCTCGGGCAGGGACTTGTCGGTGGGCGTCTGCTTGCCGGTCTTGAAGTCGACGACGTAGGCGCGCCCGGCCTCGTCCTTCTCGACCCGGTCCATCGAGCCGCGGATGCGCACCTGGACGCCGCCGGCGTCGAGGGTGACGTCGAAGCCGTGCTCGGTGGCGACGACGTCGCGCCCGCGGGCCATCACGTGCCAGGTGAGGAAGCGTTCCAGGGCGGCGCGGGCCTCGGTCTTCTCCTGCTGGGACTTCCACGGCGCGTCGAAGGCCAGCGCGTCCCAGACGGTGTCCAGGCGTTCCATGAGGACGGCGAGGTCGGCGGGGGTGCGGCCGGAGCCGACCTCGTCGGCGAGGGCGTGCACGACGTTGCCGAAGCCCTGGGCGGCGGAGGAGGTGCCGCGGGCCTTGACCTCCTTGTCGAGGAACCACTGGAGCGAGCAGTTCTCCAGCTGTTCCAGGCCGCTGCCGGACAGCCGCACCGGCAGGTCGGCGGAGCGCAGCGGGTCGGGGGCCGCGGTGGGGTCCTCCAGGCCCCACCAGCTCTCGGGGCGGGCGGCGGGCACCAGCGGGCGGCCCTCCTCGTCGGCGGCGAGGGCGAGGGTGGCGAGCCGTTCGGCGGCGGCGCGGCGCAGTTCGGGCGAGCGGGCCGGGTCGAGGGTGACCGCGCGCAGCTCGGCGACCAGCGCGGGCACGGCGAGCGGGCGGCGCGGGCGGTGGGTGACGTCCTCGACGGTGACCGGCGGGGTGCGCCGCAGGACGCGGCCGGTCCGCGGGTCGACGTCCTCGCGGTAGAGCTCGCGCAGGAAGCGGGACGGCTGGTCGCCGTCGTCGGCGGGCGCCTTGACGGCGGTGACGACGAGCCGGTCCTTGGCGCGGGTGGCGGCGACGTAGAAGAGGCGGCGTTCCTCGGCGAGCAGCGCGGTGGGGGTGAGCGGTTCGGCGAGGCCGTCGCGGCCGATCCGGTCGGCCTCCAGCAGGGAACCGCGGCGGCGCAGGTCGGGCCAGAGGCCGTCCTGCACGCCGGCGACGACGACCAGGCGCCATTCCAGGCCCTTGGCGCGGTGGGCGGTCATCAGCCGGACGGCCTCGGGGCGCACGGTGCGCACGGTGAGGGTGTCGGCGGCGATGTCCTGGGCCTCCAGCTCGGCGAGCAGGTCGAGGGCGCCGCGGTGACCGGTGACCTGTTCCTCGGCGCGGGCGGCGGTCTCGAACAGGGCGCAGACCGCGTCGAGGTCGCGGTCGGCGTTGCGGCCGGCGGCGCCGCCGCGCAGGGCGGCCCGCTCCAGGCGCTCGCGCCAGCGGCGGGAGCCGTCCCACAGCTGCCAGAGGGCGTCCTCGGCGGTGCAGCCGCCGGCCAGGGCCTCGCGGACCTTGCGCAGCAGAGTGCCGAGGTCGTGGGCGCGCCGGGCGTGGGGGGCGTCCAGGACGGCGAGGCGCTCGGGTTCGGCGAGGGCCTCGCGCAGGAGGTCGCCGGCCGGGCGGGGCACGGCGGCGGGCGCGCCGTCGGCGGCCCCGGCGCGCAGGGCGGCGCGCTCCTCCTCGCGCAGGGTGCGGCCGAGGCGGCGCAGGTCGGCGCCGTCGAGGCCGCCGAGCGGGCCGGTGAGCAGGGCGTGGGCGAGGTCGGTGGTCAGCGGGTCGGGCGCGGCCGCGTCCGTGCCGTCCGCACCGTCTGCACCGTCCGTGCCGTCCTGCCGGTCGCGGACCGCCTGCTCGGCGCAGACCCGCAGGGCCAGCAACAGCTGGGCGACGGCCGGCTCCTCGCGCAGCGGCAGGTCGTCGCCGTCGATCTCCAGCGGGACGCCGGCCGCGCCGAGCGCCCGCCGCACCCCGGGGATGGACCGGGCGCCGGCCCGGACCAGGACGGCCATCTCGCCCCACGGCACGCCGTCCTCCAGGTGGGCGCGGCGCAGCAGGTCGGCGACCGAGTCCAGCTCGGCGCCGGGCGTCGGGTAGGTGTAGACCTCGACCCGGCCGCCCTCGCGGGCGGGCAGCGGGGCGCGGTGCTCGGCGAGCTTGTCGGCGGGCAGCCGGCCCATCGGCATCCGGCGGGTGAGTTCGCGGGCGGCGGCCAGCAGCACGGCGCCGGAGCGGCGGGAGACCCGCAGCACCTTGACGTCGGCGGGGCGGCCGTCGGCGTGCCGGAAGGTCTGCGGGAACTCCAGGATGCCGTTGATGTCGGCGCCGCGGAACGCGTAGATGGACTGGTCGGGGTCGCCGACGGCGACCAGTTCGCGCCCGCCGCCGGCCAGCCGGCGCAGCAGCCGCACCTGGGCGGGGTCGGTGTCCTGGTACTCGTCGACGAAGACGGCGTCGTAGCGTCCGCGCAGGTCGCGCTCGACCTCGGGGCGGTCGGCGAGCAGGACGGCACGGTGGACCAGCTCGGCGTAGTCGAGGACGCCGCGCAGGTCCAGGACGTCGAGGTAGTCGGCGAGGAAGTGGGCGGCGGCGGCCCAGTCGGGCCGCTGGACGCCCTCGGCGAAGCGGGCCAGCTCGGCCTCGCCGAGGCCGAGCTCGCGGCTGCGGGCGAGCACGGCGCGCACCTCGTCGGCGAAGCCGCGGGTGGTGAGGCAGGCGCGCAGGTCGAGCGGCCAGGCGATCCGGGAGCGGCCGCGCCGGGCGTCCTCGGCGCCGCCGGCGAGCAGTTCGCGGACCATGACGTCCTGCTCGGGGCCGGAGAGCAGGCGCAGCGGCTCGGCGTAGTCGGCCGGGTCCTGGTGGGCGCGGAGCAGGGCGTAGCAGAAGGAGTGGAAGGTGGTGGCCTGCGGGGCGGCGGCCCCGGCGCCGCCGGTGGTGGTGGACAGCCGCCCGGCCATCCGGTCGCGCAGTTCCATCGCGGCCTTGCGGCTGAAGGTGAGGACGAGGATCCGCTCGGGGTCGGCGCCGTTCTCGATCCGCCGGGCGACGGCCTCGACGAGGGTGGTGGTCTTGCCGGTCCCCGGCCCGGCGAGCACCAGCAGCGGGCCGCCCGCGTGCTCGACCACGGCGCGCTGGTGGGCGTCGAGTTCGGGCGGGGCGGGCGGTACGAGGGGGCTGCGCACCAGACGGTAGGGGGAGCTCACGGACGTCCTGGGGGTCGTGCTCGGGCAACTGCGGGCGGGCCCGCCGGGGGCCCGCCGTATTCGAGCCTACGATCCTGCCCCGTCATTCCCGTCCGCGCACGGGATTCCGCGAGATCCCCGGCCCGCCCGGCCGGGGGCGGGCCGGCCGTCCCAGCGGGCGCGCCGCAGGTCGACCCGGGGCGGGTCGGCGAGGTCGCGCAGCGGGGTGCCCTCCTCGCCGTAGTGGGCGAGGGCGCGGTGCTCGTGGCCGGGCAGCATCCGGCCGTCGGCGCGGATCACCCGCCACCAGGGCACGGCGCCGCCGTACAGGGCCATCACCCGGCCGACCTGCCGGGGGCCGCCCTGGCCGAGGTACTCCGCGACGTCGCCGTAGGTCATCACCCGGCCGGGTGGAATCCGCTCGGCCAGGTCGAGCACGAGTTCGGCGAAGGGCGGCAGCTCGCCGGGGCCGTCGTCGTCGGGGGCGTCCGTCACCTGCGGCATTCTTCCGCATCCGGCCGGCCGGCCGCCCCGGGGCGGCGGATCCGCCGCGCCCGATCCGGCCCCTGTCCAGCACGGGGCGCCGAGGCATGCCACCATCTTCGGGGCGGTGAGTGGTGATACGAGGACAAGACCAGATGACCGGGACGGCTGACGTGGGTGTGGACGAGGGCTCCGACGAGTCCTCCGACGGCATGCCCGCAGGTGGCGGCGACGCCACCGCCGAAGCACCACCGGAAGTCTCCCTGATCAAGGACCCGACGATCAAGAGCCCGCAGCCGGCCGGCCCCGCGACCGGGGCCCCCGCCGTCGTACCCGCCCAGCCGTCCGCCCCCGAGGCGGCCCCCGAGCCCGCCGCGACCGCGGCCGGCCCTCCCGGCGGGGCCGACGCCCCCGGGCCGCGCCCCGGGAGCGACCCGCTGGACGACACCCCGCACCTGGACGTCGACGAGCCGCTGCTCGCCGCCCGCGCGCACCGGCCCTCCGACCTCATCCGCTTCCTGGCCGGCGTCTTCGGCATCGTCGCGGTCTTCGTGCTCGCCGGGGTGGCGACCTCGACCACCACCGGCATCGAGATCGACATCGCCGAGAACGCGCCCCGCTTCTCCCCGGTGCTCTCCACCATCACCGGTCTGGTCTCCAACGTCGCGGTGCTGGCCGTCCCGCTCGCCTTCGCCGTCGAGCGGCTGATCAAACGCGACGGCCTGCGGGTCGCCGACGGCGTGCTCGCCTCGGTGCTGGCCTACGGCGTCTCGCTGGGCATCGACTGGTGGGTCGCCGAGGGCGCCTCCGACCACATCCGCGACGCCCTGACCCGCTTCCCGCTGGACTCCGTCGGCACCCTCACCGACCCGGTGCACGGCTACCTCGCCCCGGTGATCGCCTACATGACGGCGGTCGGCATGTCGAGCAGACCCCGGTGGCGGGTCGCCCTGTGGGTGGTGGTCGTCTTCAGCGGCATCACCGAACTGCTCGGCGGCTACACCACCCCGCTGTCCCTGCTGCTCACCGTGCTGATCGGCTGGTCGGTCGCCTACGGCACCCTCTACGCGATCGGCTCGCCGAACATCCGGCCCACCGGCCAGCATCTGATGATCGGCCTGCGCAAGGTCGGCTTCACCCCGGCCAGCGCCCACCGCGCCCCCGACGCCCCCGGCGGCACCCGCCGCTACCTGGTCGCCCAGCAGGGCGGGCCGCCGCTGGACGTCCACATCGTCGACCGCGAGCAGCAGGCCTCCGGCTTCTTCTACCGGGCCTGGCGCCGGCTGCGGCTGCGCTCGGTGGCCGTGCGGCGCAGCCCGCAGTCGCTGCGCCAGGCGCTGGAGCAGGAGGCGCTGATCGCCTACGCGGCCGCCGCCTCCGGCGCCCGCGCCCCGCAGCTGGTCGCCACCTCCGAGCTGGGCCCGGACGCCGCGATCCTGGTCTACGAGAACGTCGAGGGCCGCACCCTGGACGACCTCGCCGACGAGGAGATCACCGACCGGGTGATGGCCTCGCTGTGGGAGTCGGTCGCCGCCCTGCACGAGCGCCGGATCGCCCACCGCCGGCTCACCGGCGAGTCGCTGCTGGTCGTCGACGAGAAGACGGCCTGCCTGGTCAACCTCTCCGGCGGCGACATCGCCGCCACCGACCTCACCCTGCGCATCGACGTCGCCCAGCTGCTCACCACCTTCGCGCTGCGGATCGGCCCCGAGCGGACGGTCGCCACCGCCAACGCGGTGCTCGGCGCCGAGCGGGTCGCCCAGTCGCTGCCGCTGCTGCAGCCGGTCGGCATGAGCCGCTCGACCCGCGTCGACCTGAAGAAGGTCACCAAGGAGCGCAAGGCCGCCGCCCAGGCCAGGGCGCTGGAGCAGGTCGCCGCCGGGGAACGCACCCAGCAGCAGGCCGAGGAGGACATCGCCGTCGCCGGCGAGGACCTGCTCAGCCGGATCCGCGCGCAGATCCTGCAGATCGCGCCCGAGGCGCCGATGGAGCCGGCCAAGCTGGAGCGGCTCAAGCCGAAGAGCCTGATCATGGTGGTCGCGCTCACCTTCGCCGCCTACCTGACGCTGACCACCGTCAAGCCGGCGCAGCTCAAGCTCTCCCAGATGAACTGGGCCTGGGCGGCGGTGGCGCTGGCCGCGGCCGCCTTCTCCTACGTCGCCGCGTCGATGAGCCTGACCGGCTTCGTCCCGGAGAAGCTGCCGTTCCGCCGCACCGTGGCCGCCCAGGTCGCCGGGTCGTTCGTGAAGCTGGTCGCCCCGGCCGCGATCGGCGGCATCGCGCTGAACACCCGCTACCTGCAGAAGGCGGGCATCCGCTCCGGCCAGGCGGTCGCCTCGGTCGGCGCCTCCCAGCTGGCGGGCCTGGCCGGGCACCTGCTGCTGCTGTTCAGCTTCGGCCTCATCACCGGCAGCCAGACCAACGGCGACCTCTCCGCCTCCCGGGCGGTGATCATCGGCGTGCTGAGCGCCGCCGTGCTGGCCCTGGTGGTCGCGGCGGTCGCCCCGCTGCGGCGGTTCGTGCTGAACCGGCTGCGCTCGCTGTTCTTCGGCGTGGTGCCCCGGATGCTCGACCTGATGCAGACGCCCAGCAAGCTGATCACCGGCTTCGGCGGCATCCTGCTGCTGACGCTCTCCTTCACCGCCTGCCTGGACGCCTCGGTGCAGGCCTTCGGCGGCTCGATCTCCTTCTCGGCGGTCGCCGTGGTCTTCCTGACCGCCAACGCGGCCGGCTCCGCGATCCCCACCCCCGGCGGCATCGGCCCGGTCGAGGTGGCGCTGATCGGCGCGCTCACCGTCGCCGACGTGCCGCCGGCCGTCGCCACCCCGGCGGTCTTCCTCTACCGGGCGCTCACCTTCTGGCTGCCGGTGCTGCCCGGCTGGATCTCCTACAACGTGCTCCAGCGCAAGGGCGCGCTTTAGGGTCTGTCTCTTGGATCCTTGCCGGGTCCGCGACGCCTGGGCACGCACCTCGCCGCGTTGTCGTCGGTCGCCAATGGCCCCCAGCCTTCGGCCGGGAGGTGCCCCCACCGCAGTGGCTCCCTCCTCCGCCTTGCGATGCACGCACCCAGACGCCGCGGCCTGATCCGACAAAATCCAAGAGACAGACCCTAGCGGCGTCCGCGGACACGCGAGAGGGCCCGCCGGAGCGGGCCCTCTCGCGTGGTCGGACAGTGCGGATCAGTACACCGGCTTGTGCGGCTCGATCTGGTTGACCCAGCCGAGCACGCCGCCGCCCAGGTGGACGGCGTTGGCGAAGCCGGCCGACTTCACCACGGCCAGCACCTCGGCCGAGCGGACGCCCGACTTGCAGTGCAGCACGATCTTGCGGTCCTGCGGCAGCTGCTCCAGCGCGTTGCCCATCAGGAACTCGTTCTTCGGGATCAGCACGGCGCCGGGGATGTTGACGATCTCGTACTCGCCCGGCTCGCGGACGTCGATGAGGAAGATGTCCTCCTCCTCGTCCTGCCACTGCTTGAGCTGCTTGGAGGTGATCGTCGAACCGGCGGCCGCGGCCTGCGCCTCCTCCGACACGACGCCGCAGAAGGCCTCGTAGTCGATCAGCTCGGTGACGGTCGGGTTCTCGCCGCAGACCGCGCAGTTCGGGTCCTTGCGGACCTTCACCTGGCGGTAGTTCATCTCCAGGGCGTCGTAGATCATCAGCCGGCCGACCAGCGGGTCGCCGACCCCGGCCAGCAGCTTGATCGCCTCGGTGACCTGGATCGAGCCGATCGAGGCGCACAGCACGCCCAGCACGCCGCCCTCGGCGCAGGACGGGACCATGCCCGGCGGCGGCGCCTCCGGGTAGAGGCAGCGGTAGCAGGGGCCGTGCTCGGCCCAGAAGACGCTCGCCTGGCCGTCGAAGCGGTAGATCGAACCCCACACGTACGGCTTGCCGAGCAGCACCGCGGCGTCGTTCACCAGGTAGCGGGTGGCGAAGTTGTCGGTGCCGTCCACGATCAGGTCGTAGCCGGAGAAGATCTCCAGGACGTTGGAGTTGTCGAGGCGCTCCTCGTGCAGGATCACGTCGACGTAGGGGTTGATCTCCTTGACGGAGTCCCGCGCCGACTCGCCCTTCGAGCGGCCGATGTCCGACTGGCCGTGGATGATCTGGCGCTGCAGGTTCGACTCGTCGACCACGTCGAACTCGACGATGCCGAGCGTGCCCACACCGGCCGCCGCGAGGTACATCAGCGCGGGCGAGCCCAGTCCGCCGGCGCCGACGCAGAGCACCTTGGCGTTCTTCAGCCGCTTCTGCCCGGCCATGCCCACGTCGGGGATGATCAGGTGGCGGGAGTACCTGCGGACCTCGTCAACGGTGAGCTCGTCGGCCGGCTCGACCAGGGGTGGCAGCGACACGGGGACTCCGATGGTCGTCGGTTCAGGTGGCCAGGGCCAACCTCTAGGGGCTTGTTGCTCCGCCACCGCAGTGGCTCTGCTACGCCAACAGTGTCACGCCGCCCCGGTATTCCGAGACAGCTCGTCCGATGGGCGAGACGGCCCGAGCCGGATGGTGGGACCACGCAACAGGCCCCGGACGGGCCCCCTCCGGGGCGTCCGGGGCCTGTCGGAGGCCTCCTCGGGAGCTGCCGCCGGGGTGTCAGACCCGGCAGGCCGTCTCCAGCCAGACGTCCCCCAGCGACTCCTCCAGGGGCACCTGCGTCCGCCAGCCGAGACGGTCCCGGGCGGTGCGCACGTCCGCCTGCCGCCACGGCACCGGCTCGCCCGGGGCGGCCCGGCCCTCCCCCGGCCGGGGCTCCGCCGGACGGTGCCCCGGCAGGTGGTGCGCGGGCACGTGACCCGGCACGTGCTCGACCGGCCCGCCGGCCTGCGCGGGCAGCACGACCTGCCGGTTCTCCTCCACCACGGCCCCCTCGAAGCCGGACGCCCGGACCAGCAGCTGGGCCGCCTCACGGGCCCGGACGGCGTGCCCGCTGCCGATGTTGATCACCCCCGTCGCGGCCGACACCGCGGCCGCCTGGATCGCCCGCGCGACGTCCCGGACGTCCACGAAATCCCGGTATCCGGACAGGTCCGGCATCCGCACCTGGGACTCCTCGCGCTCCAGCGCCCGCCGCAGGCCCTCCGCCAGCCGCCCGAACAGCGAGGCGGTCGGAGCTCCCGGCCCCACCACGTCGAACACCCGCAGCACCGCCGCGTCCAGCCCCGAGGCCAGCACCAGCTCCGTACCGGCCAGCTTCGACACCCCGTACGGGCCCACCGGGCGGGGCTCGGCGCTCTCCGACACCGGGACCCCGCCCGGCACCGGCCCGTACTCGGCCGCCGAGCCCACGTGCACCAGCCGGGCCGGCTCCCGGCTGCGCCGGATCCCCTCGCAGACCGTCGCCACGGCGAGCGTGTTGGCCCGGATCAGGGTGCGCGAGCTGCCGTAGGTGGCGCCCGCGCAGTTGATCACCACCTGCGGCGCGACCGCGTCCAGGAAGCGGGCCAGCGCGCCCGGACTGCCGGTGGTGAGGTCGAAACGGATGTCGGCGGAGTCACGCCGGCCGAGCACCGTCACCTGCAACTCCGGATCCACGAGCAGGCGATCGGTGACCCGACGGCCGATGAAGCCGTCGGCGCCCAGCAGCAGCACCCTCATCGGGGGCGTCCTTCCACGAAGCCGGGCCGGGGATCGGCCTGGCGGTCCGAGTGAACAACGGGAACAGCGGGAACCACGGGAACCGCGGGAACAGCAGGAATCGCGGGAACCACGGGAAGACGAACGGGATCACGGCCGGGGGGCCCGGACGACCGGTGCGCCTCGGGCCGGCCCAGCACCGGCCAGGCGAACGCCAGCAGCGCCAGCACCACCGCGCCGCCCGCGAGCGGACCGGTGAACGGCCCCGCGAACGGTGCGGGCGGCGCCGCCGAGGCCGCCGCCCCGGCCAGCGCGCCCAGCGCGGCCGCCCCCGGCCGGCCGCAGCGGGCCAGCAGCGCGGACAGCACCAGCAGCAGGCCGAGCACCCCCTGCGCCGCCCACTGCGCGGGCCCGGCACGCTCGGCCGCCAGGTGCAGCAGCCCGCCGCCGTGGCCCGGCCCCGGGGGCGGCGCGAGGGCGGTCAGCACCGTGAGCGCCGCGAAGCTCAGCGCGGCCAGGACCGCCAGGTGCAGCGCCAGCGCCACCGGCAGCACCGGCCGCATCCGGGAGCGGAACCCGGCCAGCGTCTCCGCCGTCGCCAGGTGTCCCCGCCCGGCCCGGCGGAACCACCGGGCCGCCCACTCGGCCGACCCGGCCGACAGCGCCGCCGCCAACACCAGCGCCGCCGTCACCCGCCGCTCCCCCGGCCCGCCGGCCGCCACCGCCGGCGGCGCCAGCAGCAGCGCCGCCACCCCCGCCCGGTGCGCCGCCGCACCCCACCCGCGCCGCCGCCCGGCCCCCGCCGGAACCAGGGTCAGCGGGACGGCCGCCGCCGCCAGGACCGGCCGGCTCCCGCCGAGGGCGACCGCCGCCGCGCACGGCAGCACCGCCGCCCCCGCCGTCCGGACCGCCGCGGCGCACCGCCTCGGCCAGCTCTCGACCGGCCCGGCCGGCTCCTCGGCGGGCGGACGGCGCGGCACCCGGGCGTACAGCTCCTCGGCCAGCGAGAACAGATCGGCGTGGCGGCAGCGGGCGGCGGCGGCCGCGCCCAGCCCGGCCTCCTCCAGCCCGGCGGCGATCTCCAGGGGATCCACCGCCCTTTCGCAGAGCACCCGGTGCTCGGCCATCACGACCCGCACCGGGTCCCCCGACACCTCCCCCGCCATCAGACCGCCTCCGCGAGCACCCCGGCCCGCCCGGCCGGCACCCCGTCGGCGGCCGAGCCGACGGCGTCCACCCCGGCGACGCCGGACGACCGCCCGGCACCGGAACCACCCGCCGACCCCTCCGGCGCACCCGCGTCGGCCCACCCCTCGCGGGGGGCCGTGTCCACCGGCGCGCGGTCACCACCCGGCGCACCTGCCGTCGGGGCGACGACACCCGACGGCGGGCAGAACCGCGACGCACCGTCCCGACCCACGACATCCGCCCCCGCAAAACCCGCCCGCAGCCCGGCGCCGGAACCACCCGGCGCACCCACTGCCGGGGCGACGACACCCGACGGCGAGCAGAACCGCGACGCACCATCCCGACCCACGACATCCGCCCCCGCAAAACCCGCCCGCGACCCGGCACCGGAACCACCCGGCGCACCCGCCCGCGCGGCCGTCGCCGCGGCGGCCTCGGACCGGCCAACCGCCGACCCCCCACCGGACGGCGGCCGGTCCGCGACGTACCGGGCGCCGCCGACCTCTGCCACGTCGTCGGCGGCGGCCCGGCCGCGCCGCTCGCACCGGTCGCCGGGCACGGGCCGCACCTGTGCGAGCAGGACCTCCGTCACGGCGGGGCCGGCCACCGCCGGCCGGTCCGGGCCCTGCTGCTCGGCCACGTCCGGGCGCTCACCGAGGAGACCTGCCGGCGGGCCACCGGCCT
Organism: Kitasatospora sp. NPDC058115; assembly: GCF_042884635.1. NCBI lineage: Bacteria > Bacillati > Actinomycetota > Actinomycetes > Kitasatosporales > Streptomycetaceae > Kitasatospora > Kitasatospora sp. NPDC058115. The sequence continues at coordinate 200,513 of NZ_JBHVTL010000013.1, read as the reverse complement.
CCGGGGCGGCGGCATCCGCCGGGGTGGAGCCCGCCCGCACGGCTATCGCCTCGGCGCCCGCCGCCACGGCGGCCTCCGCCGCACCGGACAGCGCCCGGGGCTGCGGCCCCCCGACCGGCCCCCGCGGCCCCGGGGCGTCCGGCCCACCCGCGTCCACCACGGCCGACGGCTGCGGGGCACCGCGATCAGCGAGCCAGTACCCGGCAGGGCGAGCGCCGGGGACACCAGCCGGGAATGCCCGCAACCCCGGCGCCACGGCATCCAGCACCCCGCCTTCCGGTCCACCCGCCTCCACCACGCCCGACGACCGCAGCGCACCACGATCAGCGAACCGGTACCCGGCAGGGCGAGCGCCGGGAACAGCAGCCGGAAAAGCCCGCAACCCCGGCGCCACGGCACCCGGCACCCCGCCCGACCCACCCGCCTCCACCACGCCCGACGACCGCAGCGCACCGCGATCAGCGAGCCAGTACTCGGCAGGGCGGGCGAAGGGGCGGGCGCCGGGGGCGGTGGCCGGGAAGGCGGGCCAGTGGGAGACGAGGTCCAGGTAGATCTCCCGGAAGGCCCCGGTCACCGGCTCGACGCCGAAGCGTTCCTGCGCCCGCAGGCGGCCGGCCAGCCCGAGCCGGGCCCTGCGCTCCGCGTCGCGCAGCAGGGCGAGGCAGGCACCGGCCAGGGCCCGCGGGTCGAGGGGCGGGACGAGCAGCCCGGTCGGGCCGACCACCTCACGGGTCACCCCGACGTCGGTGGCGACCACCGCGCGGCCGCTCAGCATCGCGTCGGTGAGCAGCCGGGGGCGGTGCCGGGAGGGCGCGGTGAAGACGGCGACGCTGCCGGCCGCCCAGGCCTCGGCGGCCGGGCGGGACCGGTCCGCGTACCCGACCGACGGCGCCACCCCGAGCCGCGCGGCGACCTCGCCGCAGTGCGCCCGGTAGCCGGGCACGGTCTCCTCGCCGTGGACGACCAGCCGCGCGGCGGGCAGCTCGGCGCGGACCCGGGCGAAGGCCTGGAGGAGGGGCCCGGGATCGCGGTCCGGTTCCAGGGGGCCGGCCCAGACCAGGGTGGGCGCGGCCGGTTCGGGGCCGGCGGCGGGGCGGTCGACCGCCGGGGTGCCCTCGTGGACCACCCGGATGCGTGCCGGGTCGGCCCCGCAGCGCAGCTGCCACCCCTGGTCGTGGGCGCTGCCCGGGGTGAGTGCCGCGGCCTGCCGGTAGGTCTCCTCGGTGAGCGCCCGGACGTGGCCGAGCAGCAGGGCCCGGACCGGGCACCGGTGGCCGGCCCCACCATGACGGAGGTACTGCTCGCGCAGGTGCGGCCCGTGCTCGGTGACCACGAACGGGACGCCGTGCAGGTGCTTGGCGACCAGCGCGGGCAGTGCGGCCGGGCCGCCGCCGACGACGTGGCAGAGGTCGGCGGCGCCGAGGCCGCCGGGGTCGGTGCCGTACCAGGGCGCGGAGAGCGGGCGCAGGCACTGTTCGAGGAGGTCGGCGGCGGCCAGCACGTCGCGCACCAGCGGCCGGCCGGCGGGGGTGGCGGCGCCGGCCGAGCGCCAGACCCGTTCGAGGATGCGCCGGGCGTGGGCGGAGGCCAGGAAGGCGGGCAGCGCGCGGTCCGCGCGGGCGAGGTCGGCGAGCCGGTACAGGGCGGGGCCGAAGGCGGCGCGTTCGCCGGGGATCAGCAGGGCGCGGACGAACTGCTCGTGGGCGGCGGCGTACCGGCGGCGGCGCGGCCCGCCCGGGACCCGGCCGGCCGGAGCGGGTTCCCCGGTGAGGACGTACCGCTCGAAGTCGTGCTCGCGCAGGCCGTCCACCAGCCGGTCGCACCAGTCACCGGTGCCACCGGCGGCGTGCGGACGCACACCCTCGGTGAGCAGTGCCACGCGCACGGGGGACCTCCAGAGCAGAGCGGTTCGACGGACGGCCGGGCGGACCTGGCGGGCCGAGCGGGCGGTGCGCGCTCGGCGGCGGCGGCCCGGGGCGGGGGGAGGCGGTCCGCCGGAGGCACCGCGGCCGGGCCCGCGGCCGCCACCGGCCGCTGGCGTCCCTCGCGCGGCCGCCCTCCGGCTTCGCCGGCGGGCGCGGTTCCCCCCACACCTGTTCGGTCCGACAGCAGAAAGGTAGGTCCGGCCCGGGGCAATCCATCGGTCACATGCCTGGCTGCCACCTGAACGAGTGAACCGGAGTGACCTCGTCCCGATGGCCGCGTTAACGGCCGCCGCTCACGGGGTGTCCGTCGAACCCCCGCGCCGGCGGCGCCGGGGTCAGGCCCGCCCGAGCAGTTCGCGCACCGCGCGGGCCACGGCGTCGGGGTGCTCCATCATGGCGACGTGCCCGGATTCCGGGAGCACCAGCAGCCGGGAGTCGGCGAAGGCGGCGCAGGCCCGGCGGGCGGAGCGGTAGGCGACGAGCTTGTCGCGCAGCCCGTAGACCAGCAGGACGGGGGCCTTCACCCGGGCGGCCTGCCGCCAGAGCGCCTGGTCGCCGCGTTCGGTGTAGGCGGAGACGATGCCGCGCGCCGAGCCGGCCAGCGCCGGCATCGCGTGGGGCAGCCCGACGCGCCGCCGGTACTGGGCGAGCGCCTCGGCACGGGCGGCCGCGGAGAGGCGGCCGGGGTCGCCGTAGACGAGCCGCAGCAGGTCGTCGGTGACCTGCTCGGGGCCGCGCCGGCCGGCGGGCAGCCGGCGCAGCAGCGCGGGCAGGCCGGGGACGGCGAGCAGTCCGGTGGACCAGGCGGTGCGCTGCGGGGGCAGTTCGGGCAGGGCGGGCGAGACCAGGGTGAGGCTGCGGACGAGGTCGGGGCGCAGCGCGGCGAGCCGGACGGCGACGGCCCCGCCGAGCGAGTTGCCGAAGAGGTGGACGGGGCCGCGGCCGGTAGCCTCCAGGTAGCCGATGACGGCGCGCACGTGCCCGGAGAGGCCGAGGTTGCCGTCGGCGGGCGGGGCGGAGTCGCCGAAGCCGGGGAGGTCGAGGGCCTCGCCGTCGAGCTGCCCGGCGAGCCGGGCCATCAGCTCCGTCCAGTTGGCGGCCGAGCCGCCGAGCCCGTGCACGAACAGCGCCGCTTCCCGTCCGCCGCCCGGGGCGGGGTCCCCGGCGGGCCGGTGCACGGCCAGGGCCGTGCCGGCGACCTCGACGGTGCGCAGCGGTGCCAGGGCGGCCGGTTCCGGGAGTATCTGCTGCTCAGCGCTGTCCATGGGGGACGATGGTAGTGAGCCGCTGCCGCCGCGGCCCAGGGGCGGCACGGCGCCGCGGGGTTCCCCTTTGACCGGTGCGCAGCACTGCCGACGGCCGTGGTGGGCGCCGTATTGTGGGCACCTGACAAGGGGGGCCGCCGGTTTTATCGCGCCCGGCAAGCGCGAACGCGGTTACCCGAAAGTAGAATCGGTCGTCTTGCCGACCCCGTACGAACCCGTGAAATGAGGAGCGCCGTGACGGCCATCCAGGAGGCGCAGGAGCGCCCGCGCGGTGCCCGCCTGCCGCGAAGCGCCCGCCGTGAACAACTGCTCGGTGCCGCCCAGGAGGTGTTCGTCGCGCAGGGTTACCACGCGGCCGCCATGGACGACATCGCCGACCGTGCCGGGGTGAGCAAGCCGGTCCTCTACCAGCACTTCCCCGGGAAGCTGGAGCTCTACCTGGCGCTGCTGGACAAGCACTGCGACGCCCTGGTCGACTCCACCCGGGAGGCGCTGGAGACGACGACCGACAACAAGCTGCGGGTGGCCGCGACGATGGAGGCGTACTTCAACTACGTCTCCAGCGAGTCGGGCGCCTTCCGGCTGGTCTTCGAGTCGGACCTGACCAACGAGCCGGCCGTGCGGGAGCGGGTCGAGCGGGCCGCCGAGGCCAGTGCGACGCTGGTCAGCAAGGTGATCCAGGAGGACACCGACCTGCCGGAGGCGGAGTCCAAGCTGCTGGCCGCGGGTGTCTGCGGCCTGGCCCAGATCACCGCCCGGTACTGGCTGTCGCAGGGCCTGGAGATCCCCCGCGACGAGGCGGTCCGGCTGGTCGCCAGCCTGGCGTGGCGCGGGCTCAAGGGCTTCCCGATGCACCCGAGCACCGACGCCCCGTAGGCCCCCGCCGCCGGCCGGTGACCCGTGGATCTTCGCCGGGGTGCCGATCCGGTGCTCTAAGGTGAAGCCGTACGGCGCGGTCGCCGGGCCCGCTTGTCCCAGGCGGTGCGGTGACCGCGCGTGGATGGCTGCAACCCGGAGGGACGGAAGCCGTGGAGGTCAAGATCGGCGTGCAGAACGCGCCCCGCGAGATCGTGATCGAGAGCTCGCAGACTGCCGATGAGGTCCAGAACGCGGTCGCGAAGGCGCTGGAGGGCACCGAGAAGCTCTTCTCCCTGAGCGACGAGCACGGCCGTCGCATCATCGTCCCGGCCGACCGCCTGGCGTACGTGGAGATCGGCGAGCCCGCCGCGCGCAAGGTCGGCTTCGGCACGCTCTGAGCCACGGGCCTCGCCCGGTGCCCCGTCCCCTCGGCCGAGGGGACGGGGCACCGTCGTTCCCGGGGGCGGGTGGGGGCGGGGTGTACGGCCGGGGCGGCGGGGGTACGGCGACAGTGCGACCGGCCGCGCCGGGCGCCCGTACCCCGGGGAGGCATCCTTGCTGGTCGAGACGTTCGCCTTCGCGCTCGTCGGCGTGGTCGTCGGCGCCGCCGCGCTGCTGTCCTGGCCCGCCCACTTCCGGGACGCGCGGGCGCTGGTGCCGGCCACGGCCCTGGTCTCGGCGCTGCTCGCCGGGGTGATCGCGCACTTCGCCCTGGACGGCCGGTACCCGGCGGCGAGCATCGCCGTCTCGGCGGTCGCCTCGGCCCTGCTCACCTCGGTGCTGGCCCGGCCCGACCTGGCCGCCGGACGGGCGCCGGCGCACCGCCACCGCCCGTCCCGGGCGGGCGCCCACCGGGGACGGGTACGCACCGGCGCCACCGGCACGCCTGAGCGGCCCGCCGGGGGCGGCCGCCGGGGAACGGGAGCCGGGTCAGGAGGCCAGGCCGAGCGCCGCCATCCGCCGGGTGTGCGCCTCGGTGATCCGGTTGAACATCTTGCCGACCTCGACCAGGTCGAAGCCCTGCACCCGGACGCCGCCGACCAGCAGGTTGGACAGCGCGTCGCGCTCGGCGACCACCCGCTGCGCCTGGCTGAGCGCCTCGCCCATCAGCCGCCGGCCCCACAGGGCGAGCCGGCCGCCGGCCCGCGGGTCGGCCTCGATGGCCCGGCGGACCTTGTCGACGGCGAACTGCGCGTGCCCGGTGTCGGACATGACGCCGAGGACCAGGTCGCGGGTGTCGTCGTCGAGCCGGACGGCCACCTCGCGGTAGAAGTCGGTCGCGATGGCGTCGCCGACGTAGGCCTTGACCAGGCCCTCCAGCCAGTCCGAGGGCGCGGTCATCCGGTGGAAGAGCTCCAGCGGCTCGACGAACGGCCGCATCGCCTCCTGCGGGTCGGCGCCGATCTCGGCGAGCCGGTCGTGCAGCCGCTGGTAGTGCTGGAACTCGGCGCTGGCCATCCGGGCCAGCGCCGCCTTGTCGGCCAGGTCGGGAGCGAGCTTGGCGTCCTCGGCGAGCCGCTCGAAGGCGCTCAGCTCGCCGTACGCGAGGGCGCCGAGCAGGTCCAGTACGGCGGCCCGGTAGCCCGGATCGGCCGAGCAGGCGGCCCAGTCGCCGATCGAGCCGGCCGCCACGTCGTCCTGCGTCTCACCACGGTTCTCCATGACCCGCCACCTTAGTGCCGGTCCGTCCCGGGACACCTCTTCCACCCCTCCGACCTGCGATGTCGTCCGCGTCACGTGTTCGAGTCGTCGGGTGACTGTATGGTGGTACGGAGGCCCGTCGTGCTCGCACGGTGTCACCGCCGTCTCGGTGTGCCGGGCAAGCCCGCTCCGCAGCGACTCCGTCCCCGAAGGACGTGCCGCGCGGAAGCCGGGTACTCAACGTACGCGGATGCCCGGTCGGAGAGCCGATCGGCTCCGACCAGGGCTTGGACTTCAAGCCTTGGCACCGCATCAGTGGCCGAGCGAGGGCCGCCGAGACCGCGCCAGCCGGCGCAGGTCCCGCGCAGGTCCCTCACGGGAATCCTCCCCGACGCCGCCGGCGACGCGCCCCCTTGACCGGGCCGCGCGCACCGGCCGGCCGCAGGGACCGGCGCGGTTGTGCGTCCGCGCAGCTGTATTCGGGGCCGTCCAGGCCCGTACGCAGCCGCGCGGCTGCCCGCCCGCCGCTCGCTCTCGGCCCCTCCACACGGAAGAGGCAGCACCCTGTCCACCACCGCTGAACCCACGAAGACGACCTTCCGGGACCTGGGGATCCTCCCGGAGACCGCCGAGGCCCTGGAGTCCGTCGGCATCGTCCATCCCTTCCCGATCCAGGAGATGACCCTGCCGGTCGCGCTGACCGGCCACGACGTCATCGGCCAGGCCAAGACCGGCACCGGCAAGACCCTCGGCTTCGGCCTCCCGCTGATCGAGCGGGTCGTCGTGCGGGCCGACGTCGACGCCGGGCGCGCGCAGGAGGAGGACCTCTCCGACTGCCCGCAGGCGCTCATCGTCGTGCCGACCCGCGAGCTGTGCACCCAGGTCACCAACGACCTGCAGACCGCCGGCAAGGTCCGCGACGTGCGCGTGCTCGCCGTCTACGGCGGCCGGGCCTACGAGCCGCAGGTCGAGGCACTGAAGAAGGGCGTCGACATCGTCGTCGGCACCCCCGGCCGTCTGCTCGACCTGGCCGGCCAGAAGAAGCTGAACCTCTCCAAGGTCCGCTCGCTGGTCCTGGACGAGGCCGACGAGATGCTCGACCTCGGCTTCCTGCCGGACGTCGAGAAGATCATCACCATGCTGCCGGCCAAGCGGCAGACCCTGCTGTTCTCGGCGACCATGCCGGGCCAGGTCATCAGCCTCGCCCGCCGGTACATGAGCCAGCCGACGCACATCCGCGCCGCCGCGCCGGACGACACCGGCACCACCGTCGCCAACATCGAGCAGCACATCTTCCGCGCCCACTCGCTGGACAAGGTGGAGATGGTCTCGCGCATCCTCCAGGCCGAGGGCCGCGGGCTGGCGATGATCTTCTGCCGCACCAAGCGGACCGCCGCCGACGTCGCCGACCAGCTGACCCAGCGCGGCTTCGCGGCCGGCGCGGTGCACGGCGACCTCGGCCAGGGCGCCCGTGAGCAGGCGCTGCGGGCGTTCCGCAACGGCAAGGTCGACGTGCTGGTCTGCACCGACGTCGCGGCCCGCGGCATCGACGTCGAGGGCGTCACGCACGTGATCAACTACCAGTGCCCCGAGGACGAGAAGACCTACCTGCACCGGATCGGCCGCACCGGCCGGGCCGGCGCCTCGGGCACCGCCGTCACCCTGGTCGACTGGGACGACATCCCGCGCTGGCAGCTGATCAACAAGGCGCTGGACCTGCCGTTCAACGAGCCGGAGGAGACCTACTCCACCTCGCCGCACCTGTACGAGCTGCTGAAGATCGCGCCGGGGACCAAGGGGATCCTGCCGCGCTCGGAGCGGACCCGTGCCGGGCTCGGCGCGGAGGAGGTCGAGGACCTCGGCGAGACCGGCGGGCGCGGTTCGCGCTCCGGTGGCCGCGGGCGCGGCGGGCGGGGCGGCTCCGGCCGGCCCGCGGCCGCCGAGCCGGCCGCGGCCGAGGAGAAGCCGGCCCGCAAGCCCCGTGAGCGCCGGCGCACCCGCCGGGGTGCCTCCCTCGACGGGGTCGTGGACGCCGTCGAGGGGGCGCCCGTCGCGCCCGTCGCGCCGCAGGCTCCGGCCGGCACCGCCGTCGAGGGCGCCGAGGGCGAGTCGGCGCCGCGCCGCCGCCGTCGCCGCTCGCGCGGTTCGGCGTCGGGCGAGGGCGCGGCCGCCGAGGCCGTCGCCACCGCCGTCGCGGAGGCCGCCGTCGTCGAGCCGGCCGCCGCCGAGGCCCCGGCCGAGGAGAAGCCGAAGCGCACCCGCACCCGTTCGCGGGCGAAGGCCGAGACCCCGGCCGAGACCGTGACCGCCGCCCCGGCGGAGGCCGCCCCGGCCGCCGCCGAGGCCCCGGCCGCCGAGAAGCCGAAGCGCACCCGCACCCGCACCCGCCGCCCGGCGGCCGCCGCCGAGGCGACCCCGGAGAGCTGATCCGCGTTCCCGCGAAGGGGCGGCCCGGACTCCCGGGCCGCCCCTTCGGCGTTCCCGCGCGACGCCTAAGCTCGGGGCCACCTGCCCGTTCGCGCCGGTCGCCGGAGGTCCGTCCATGAGCACGCCGCCGTTCCTCACCCTCCCGCCCTGTGCCCGTGCGCTGCGGGTGGTGACGGCGCGCGGGGAGTTCGCGGCGCTGCGGGCGGAGCCGGCCGGGGCGGTGCGCGGCTCGGCGCTGCTGGTGCCCGGCTTCACCGGCAGCAAGGAGGACTTCATCGCGCTGCTGGAGCCGCTCGCCGCGGCCGGCTACCGGGTGACCGCCGTCGACCAGCGCGGGCAGTACGAGACCGGCGGTCCGCAGGACCCGGCCGCCTACACGGTGGCCGCGCTGGGCGCGGACGTGCGGGCGCTCACCGCCGCGCTGCGGGCCGAGGACGCCACCGGCCCGCTGCACCTGCTGGGCCACTCCTTCGGCGGCCACGTGGTCCGCGAAGCGGTGCTGGCCGAGGCCGCGGACGGCGCGGAGCTGCCGTGGGCGTCGCTGACGCTGATGTCCACCGGCCCCGGGGCGATCGATCCGGCCGAGGCGGAGCGGACCCGGCTGCTGATCGGCGTCCTGCCCACCATGGACATGGAGGAGATCTGGCAGGTGATGCAGGAGATGGAGGAGGGCGGCGGGGACCGCGCCCGCCGCCCCTCCCCCGAGGTGGCCGGGTTCCTGCACCGCCGCTGGCTGGCGAACGTGCCGCAGGCGCTGATCACCACCGGCGGCCACCTGGTCGCCGCGCCGGACCGGGCGGACGAGCTGGCCGCCGTGGTCGCCGCCGGCCTCCCCGCCCTGGTGGTCTCCGGGGTGCGGGACTACGCGTGGCCGGTGCCGGAGCAGACCGCGATGGCGCACCGGCTGGGCGCCCGCCGGGTGGTGGTGGACGGCGCCGGCCACTCCCCCAACGCCGAGCGGCCGGCCGCCACCGCCGCGGCCCTGCTGGACCTCTGGGGCTGATCCGCGGGCCCTTCCGGGCCGGCATCGGGGCCCCGCCTCGACGTCTCCCGCCGACTCCTGGTACAAGGGGGGCGACAAAATTCGTTAGTTGCGGTAATATTTGATTCGGTCCTGGAAACATCGTCGACAGTGCCGTCGGCGTTCCGTCGACGCGATCCATCCGAAACCAGGACTTCACGGACGGGCAACGACCCGGTAGCAGCGCCACCGCAGCGTGGTTCACGAGGGGCCACGCGCCACTGGCGAGCAGGGGGGAGCCCTCTTTGCCACGACAACGGACGGTCGACGACTCGACCCGACCGACCCCGACGAGGCTGATCCCGACTCAGCCACGACCGCCCCGCCCGACGGGGCCAGGAAAGGACAGGCCCATGCGCTTCGAGATCCTCCGACTGGACGACGCCCACGGCACCGCCGCCGACCCCCTCATCGCCGACGCGGAGACCGTCCGCGAGCTCGTCCAGGCCGCCGCCCGCACCGGCGAACGCCTGCTCATCCGTCCGTGCCCGACCGTCTGACCGGGCGCGGCCCCCGGGAGCCCGAGCGCTCCCCCGCCGCCGACGAGCCCGGCCCGTCCGACCCGGACGTTCCGATACCCGACTGACGCCCCGTCATCGCACCAGCGACAACGGGGCGTCAGCGTGTCCGGGCCCGCACGCCGCCCCGCCCCGGCGTGCGCCGCCCACGTTTGCCGCCGCCCCCCGCTGGACATTTCCCAACAGGAGCCGCCCGCACCGCGCCCACCCCGCGCCGCGCGGGCACCCGCCACCGACAGGTGCCGCCGAAGCGCCCTCCGTACGGGTGATCGTCCTTGACGCGGCGGTCCGGAGGGAGGAGCGTTGACGGCTATGAGGGGCGAGCCCAGCTGCCCGAGGTGCGCCGGTCGGGTCCGCGCCCCCGGTCTGTTCTCAGACACGTGGCAGTGCGACCGGCACGGCGCCGTGCACCCGATGCAGCCGGTGCTGCCCCCGAGCGTGGAGGCCCTCGGCGTCGCCGTCGCCCGCTCCCAGGTCCCCGTCTGGATGCCCTGGCCGCTGCCGGTCGGCTGGCTGTACACCGGGATCGCGCACGTCGGCGACGACGTCTCGGGCGCCCGCGCCACCGCCGTCGCCTGCTCCGGGCCGGCGCCGCTGGGCGGTTTCGGCGAACTGGTGCTGGTCGCCGAGGAACTGGGCGTGGGGCTCGGCGCCCGGTACGCGGGCCTGTCCGGGCCCGACCCGGGCGATTCCGTCGGCCTCTACAAGCCCGCCGACGCCAAGCTGATGGCGGCCGGCCGGCCGACGCCGATGTTCCACGTGCCGGACGCGCCGGCGGACCGCGCGGTGTTCGTCGGCGAGGCGCGCGGCCTCTGGCTCTGGGCGGTGGCCTGGCCGGAGCAGTCGGCGCTGGTGATGTACGACGAACTGGTGCTGACCGACCTGCGGGAGGCCGGCGCGGAGCTGGACCTGCTGCCCTGCGGGGCCCTCTCCCCCCGTCTGCTGGGCTGACCCTGCCCCGGGCCCGTCGCACTATCCTGGGCGTCACCCCGCCGGCAGGCCGTGCCGGCGCCAGCGCCGCCCGGCGCCGACCCCCGAGGGAGCACCACCCGTGCGCATCGACCTCCACGCCCACAGCAACGCCTCCGACGGCACGGACAGCCCGGCCGAACTGGTCGCGGCGGCCGTCGGGGCCGGGCTGGACGTGGTGGCGCTGACCGACCACGACACGGTGGCGGGCCACACCGAGGCGGCCGACGCGGTGCACGCGCTGCCGCCCGGCACCCGGCTGACGCTGGTCCCCGGCGCGGAGCTGTCCTGCGTGGTCGACGGCATCTCGATGCACCTGCTCGCCTACCTCTTCGACCCGGCCGAGCCCGCCTTCGCGGCGGAGCGCGAACTGGTGCGCACCGACCGCTTCCGGCGCGGGCGGGCGATCGTCGAGCGCTGCCGCGAACTGGGCGCGGACATCAGCTGGGAGCAGGTGCGGCGGATCGCCGGGGAGGGCTCGGTGGGCCGTCCGCACATCGCCAGCGCGCTGGTGGAGGCGGGCGTGGTGGCCTCGGTGTCGGACGCGTTCACCGCGCAGTGGCTGGCCAACGGCGGGCGGGCGGACGTCCGCAAGCACGAGACCGACCCGGTGACGGCGGTCCGGCTGGTCCGGGACGCCGGCGGGGTGCCGGTCTTCGCCCACCCGGGGGCGGTCAAGCGCGGGCGGACCGTCTCCGACCGGGTCATCGCCGACCTCGCGGCGGCCGGGCTGGCCGCGCTGGAGGTCGACCACGTCGACCACGACGAACCCACCCGGGAGCACCTGCGCGGCCTGGCCGCCGAGTTGGGGCTGCTGACCACCGGGTCCAGCGACTACCACGGCGCCCGCAAGACCGTCCGGCTCGGCGAGAACACCACCGACCCGGCCGTCTACGAGGCGCTCGTGGACCAGGCGACCGGCGCCAAGCCGATCGGCGGCTGAACGCCACCGGAGGCCGTGTGCCGTGACGGCGGGGACCGTGTCGCCGAGTGCCGTGACGCCGAGTCCGTGACGCCGAGTCCGTGACGCCAGGACCCCTGACACCGGGTCAGTCCAGCCGGACGCCCCGGCGCTGCGGGTCGCGCAGGTCGGTGCCGTGCTGGAGCCAGCGCTCCTGGAGGGCCGCCGCGCCGTGCACCCGCTTCCAGCCCGCCTCGTTGGGCGTCATCGGCAGCAGCGGCAGGAAGCGGACCGGGTCGGCCGGCTCGTCCAGCTCCACGTCCTCCACCAGTCCGCCGGGTTCGGCGGCCAGGACGGAGGTGAACGGCGCGCCGTCCCAGAGCGGGGCGCCGAGGTCCAGCGAACCGCCGGGGGCCACCACCAGGCCCTCCACCTGGGGCGCCGCGGCGAAGGTGGCCAGCGACCGGAGCACGCTGTCACGCCCGCCGCGGATCGTCAGGACCAGTTCGGCGCGCGGGCCGCGGACCTGGTCGATCACCGCCGCGGCCGGGTCGGCCATCGGCGCGGCGGACATCCCGAGGGTGGCGTAGCGGACCAGGCCCTCCGCGTCGGGGCCGAAGCGCAGCACCTCGATGCGGTCGGCGCCGAGGAAGGTGACGGCGGCGCGACCGCTCGGCTCGCCGAAGACGGTGAGCAGCCGGGCCTCGACGGCGGCCAGCGCCGCCGCGCGGGAGGGGCCGTGCGGGCTGCCGCCGGAGGGGTCGCCGAAGAGCGGGAAGTCGTGGGCCATGCCGGTGAGCGTAACCCGCGCACCGCGGGCAGTTGGCACGGCCTTTACGTGAACGCGGGCGCGGCAAAGGCGGCTCGGGTGTTAGTGTGAGCGACTGGCTACCGGGGATCCCCGTCCCACGGGGCAGCGGCGCGAAGGAGGTGGTTGCGGTGGATACCAGCCGACCATGCAGTACCGGCAGCTCTACCCGGCCCGATCGCCTTCCCCGTACCCCTCGGCGCGCGGGCTGAAACAGCGGGCCTGAGAGGCCACGGCAAGCGCCGGCCTCCTCCCCAGCACCGCGGACCCCAGCCCTTCCCGTGCGGACGCACGGCGGAGCTCCGGTCCGGCCGGGAGAGCACCCCACCGACGTCCGGCCGTTCCGTTCCCCCGTGCCCCGGCAAGGCACCCAGGGACGGCCGTGGGCGCCGGAGTCCATCGGTGTTCCTCCGCCGTCGCACCGCGGCCGTCCGTCATCACGCCGTCGTGCGGCGGTTCCTGCCCAAGGGAGCCAGCCATGTCGATGATCAACAGCCTGCGCGCAGCCGTCCGCACCAACCGCCGCCGCTCCGCGGCCCTGTTCGATTCCATCCACCCGGGCGAGACCCCGTCGGCGGTGGTGGACTGCGCCGTCTACCAGCACGGCAAGCGGCACGGCGAGACGTGCAGCCCGCGCGAGGCGGCCCGGCTGGTCAAGGCGTCGAAGCAACTGCCGGACGGTGAAGGATCGTTCAGCTGGATCGGGCTGCACGAGCCGACCGAGGCGGAGTTCGAGGGCATCGCCCAGCGCTTCGGGCTGCACCCGCTGGCGGTCGAGGACGCGGTGCACGCGCACCAGCGCCCGAAGGTCGAGCGCTACGACGACGTGCTGTTCGCGGTCTTCAGGACGATCCGGTACGTCGACCACGACCAGCTGACCCCGACCAGCGAGGTGGTCGAGACCGGCGAGCTGATGGTGTTCGCCGGGCGGGACTTCGTCATCACCGTGCGGCACGGCGGGCACAGTTCGCTGAAGGAGCTGCGGCACCGGCTGGAGGCCGACGCGGACGGCTCGGGGCTGCTCGCCAAGGGCCCGTCGGCGGTGCTGCACGCGATCGCCGACCACGTGGTGGACAACTACCTGCTGGTCGCGGACCAGTTGCAGAACGACGTGGACGAGATCGAGTTCGAGGTCTTCTCCAACCGGGGCGGGCGGGGCGCGGACGTCGGGCGGGTCTACCAGCTCAAGCGCGAGGTGCTGGAGTTCAAGCGGGCGGTGGCGCCGCTGCTGCGGCCGATGCAGCAGCTGTCGGAGCCGCTGCAGCGGCTGGTCGACCCGGAGATCCAGAAGTACTTCCGGGACGTCGCCGACCACCTGGCCCGGGTCACCGAGCAGGTGCACGGCTTCGACGAGCTGCTGAACTCGCTGCTCCAGGCCAACCTGGCCCAGGTGTCGGTGGCGCAGAACGAGGACATGCGCAAGATCACCGCCTGGGCGGCGATCTTCGCCGTACCGACCATGATCACCGGCGTGTACGGGATGAACTTCGAGTACATGCCGGAGCTGCACCACAAGTACGGCTACCCGATGGTGCTCGGCAGCGTGGTGCTGATCTGCGTCGGCATGTACCGGGGCTTCCGCCGCAACGGCTGGCTCTAGGACGGGTCCCGCGCCCCCGCGGCTGCCACCGGCCCGGCTACCGCCGGTCGGCGCGGGCGACCAGGACCAGGCCGGCCAGGATCAGCACCACCGCCGGGTAGGCGGCGAGCGGCGGCCACTGGCCGAGCCAGAGCGCGGCGATCAGCGCGGCGCCCGGGGTCTCCAGCAGAATCGCGGTCGACGTCACCGAGGGACCGAGGCTGCGCACCACCCGGTTGCTGAGCGAGTGGCCGAGCAGCTGGGCGGTGACCATCAGCAGCACGATCTGCCACCAGGCCCCGGCGGGCCAGCCGGACAGCGGCGTCCCGGCGGCCAGGCAGACCACCAGCAGCACGACCGCCGTGGTGGCGTAGCAGACCAGCGTGTACGCGGTGGTGCTGACGGTGCGCCGGACCTCGGCGCCGAGCAGCATGTACCCGGCGGCGGCGAGCCCGGCGGCGAGCGCGAGGGCGTCACCGGCCAGGGCGCGGGACGAGAGCGAGAGGTCGACGCCGGTGAGCACCAGGACACCGGCGAAGGCCACCGCGGTGCCGAGCCACACCATCCGGGGCGCCCGCACCCCGAGCAGCCGCATCAGCACGATGGTCCACAGCGGGGTGGTGGTGACCAGGGCGGTCGCGGAGGCCACCGAGGTCATCCGCAGGCTGGGCATCCAGAGCGCGAAGTGGACGGCGAGCAGGGCACCGGCCGCCATGGCCAGCAGCAGCGCGCGGCGGGAGACGGCGCGCAGTTCGGCGCGGTGGCGCAGCAGCGCCCAGGGGCCGAGCACGCCGACCGACATGAGGTTGCGCCAGAAGGCGATGGCCAGGGCGGGCGCGGCGGTGGCGCTGATCAGCGGGGCGGAGAGCGAGATGCCCGCGACGGAGACGGCGAGCAGCAGCAGGTCCGTCCTGGGCAGCGGGTGCACGGGGCCGGCCGGTGCGACGGACGCCGGGGCGGAGGCCGGGGCGGGGCCTGGGGCGGGGGCGGTCGCGGCGGGCGCGGCGGTCTCGGGCCGGGCGGCGGGCACGGCGCTCCTCGGGTCGGCGGTGCGGGGCGGCTCCTACCGTAAGGCCCGTGCGCCGTCCACGGAACTGTCGACCGAACCGCGGACCCTCGCCCGGCCGGCGCAGGCCGTACGCTGTGCGCCATGGACCGTACGCCTGCCGCAGCCGCGACCGCCGACGACTTCCTCGACCGGGCCCTGCTGGAGGAGGCCGCGAAGAAGTCCGGTCTGCTCTGGGTCCGGGCGGACGGCCAGGAGCACGCGCGGGCGCTCTGGCACGCCTGGCACGACGGCGCGGTGGTGGTGGTCGGCGACGGCGCCGAGCAGCCGCTGCACGGGCTGGCCGGCGGCGCGGGCGCGACGGTGACCGTGCGCAGCAAGGACAAGGGCGGCCGGCTCACCGGCTGGCCGGCCCGGGTGGTCGAGCTGGCGCCGGGCGGCGAGGCCTGGCTGGGCGCCGTCGAGGAGCTGAAGGGCAAGCGGCTGAACGCGCCCGACACCGACACCATCGCCGACCGCTGGGCCCGGGAGTGCCGGGTGCTGCGGCTGGAGCCGGCCGGTTCGGCGGGCGCCGAACTCGCCGAGCGGCCCGGCGCGATGCCGCAGGACTCGCACGTCGCGGCCCCGATGCCCACCCCGGCCACCACCCGCCGCCCGGTCCCGGCCGGTCTGCCGAAGCTGCTGCTGAAGCGCCGCAAGGGCTGACGCCCCCTCCTCTCCCCTCTCCCCTACCGACCCCGCCGACCGATTCGCCCGGTTTCACCGAGCCCGGGCGGGAATGCCCGAGTAGCCTTGGCCGCGGGGCGTGCCCGCGCGCCCGACCAGGCGTCGAGCGAGGCGAGGGAGTCCAGAAGTCCATGGCAGGGCCAGGCAACCGGGTCTTCATCTCGCACCTGTCCGGCATCGCCGTCTTCGACCCGAACGGCGACCAGGTCGGCCGGGTCCGGGACGTCGTGGTCACCCTGCGCCTCGGCGGCCGCCCGCCCCGGGTGCTCGGCCTGGTGGCGGAGGTGGTCGGCCGGCGCCGGATCTTCCTGCCGATGACCAGGGTGACCAGCCTGGAGTCCGGCCAGGTGATCACCACCGGCGTGATCAACATGCGCCGCTTCGAACAGCGCCCCGCCGAGACGCTCGTCCTCGCCGAGCTGCTGGACCGCACCGTCACCTGGACCAAGACCGGCCAGGACGTCACCGTCCTGGACGTCGCGATGACCCAGACCCGGCTGCGCGAGTGGCAGATCGGCAAGGTCTTCGTGCAGGTCGGCCGGGTCGGCCGGCTGCGCAAGGCGCGCGGCGAGACGCTCACCCTGGACTGGCAGGACGTCACCGGCTTCACCCTCCCCGAGGAGAACCAGGGCGCCGCCAACCTGCTCGCCACCTTCGACCAGCTGCGCGCCGCCGACCTCGCCAGCGTGATGCACCACCTGTCCGCCAAGCGCCGCGCCGAGGTCGCCGCCGCGCTCGACGACGAACGGCTCGCCGACGTCCTGGAGGAGCTGCCCGAGGACGACCAGGTCGAGATCATCGGCAAGTTGAAGGACGAACGGGCCGCCGACATCCTGGAGGCGATGGACCCGGACGACGCCGCCGACCTGCTCTCCGAGCTGCCCGGCGACGAGGCGGAGCGGCTGCTCCAGCTGATGGAGCCGGACGAGGCCGAGCCGGTGCGCCGACTGCTGACCTACGAGGAGAACACCGCCGGCGGCCTGATGACCACCGAGCCGATCGTCCTGGAGCCGGACGCCACGGTGGCCGAGGCGCTGGCCCGGGTGCGGGTCTCCGACCACAAGCCGGCCCTCGCCGCGCAGGTCTTCGTCTGCCGCCCGCCCAACGAGACCCCGACCGGCAAGTACCTGGGCACCGTGCACTTCCAGCGGCTGCTGCGCGAGCCCCCGTACACCCTGGTCGGCTCACTGGTCGACGACGACCTCGACCCGCTGCCGCCGGACACCCCGCTGTCGCTGATCACCAGCTACCTGGCGACCTACAACATGGTCGCCGCGCCGGTCGTCGACGACGCGGACCACCTGGTCGGCGCGGTCACCGTGGACGACGTGCTCGACCACCTGCTGCCGGAGGACTGGCGGGAGGCCGCGCTGCACGGCGGACCCGCCGAGGAGAGCGACGAGAGGGAGGCGGCCGGTGGACGCTGACCGCAAGGGCCGGCGGGACGAGTCCCCGCGCCAGCGGCTCCAGGGCGAGCTGCGGCAACTGCGCCAGCTGCGCGAACTGCGCGCCCGCGAGGGCGCCCGGGACCGCCGCACCGAGGCCCCCGCGACCGGCCCGGCCCCCCGCAGCCGGCTCGACCAGCCGCGCACCGCCCGGCCCGGGCTGATCACCCTGCCGTCCTACGACCCGGAGGCCTTCGGCAAGCTCTCCGAGCGGATCGCCCGCTTCCTCGGCACCGGCCGGTTCATCGTCTGGATGACGGTGGTGATCATCCTCTGGGTCGCCTGGAACACCCTGCTGCCCGACGCCGCCCGGTTCGACGACTACCCCTTCATCTTCCTGACCCTGATGCTCTCCCTCCAGGCCTCCTACGCGGCGCCGCTGATCCTGCTGGCGCAGAACCGGCAGGACAACCGGGACCGCGTCAACATGGAGCAGGACCGGGCCCGCAGCGACCGCAACATCGCCGACACCGAGTACCTGACGCGCGAGGTCGCGGCCCTGCGCCAGGGCCTCGGCGAGGTCGCCACCCGCGACTTCGTCCGCTCCGAACTCCAGGCGCTGCTCAAGGAGATCGACGAGCGCCGGGAGGCGCCCGAGATGCTGTGACCCGCAGCACGCTACCGACCGGTTCTGCACCCCGCGCGGCGCCGTACCATCAAGGCATGGCCAACGAGACAGAGGTCGCGACCGGCGCCACGGAGGAGTCCGTGCGCCAGGCGCTGGCGACCGTCAACGACCCGGAGATCAACCGCCCGATCACCGAGATCGGCATGGTGAAATCGGTCGAGATCGGCGAGGGCGGCGCCGTGCGGGTCGCGGTCTACCTGACCGTCTCGGGCTGCCCGATGCGCGACACCATCGTCACCCGGGTCCGCGAGGCCGTCGGCCGCGTCCCCGGCGTGACCGGCGTCGAGGTCGAGCTCGACGTGATGAGCGACGAGCAGCGCAAGGAGCTCTCCCAGCTGCTGCGCGGCGGCGCCCCCGAGCGGGAGATCCCGTTCGCCAAGCCCGGCACGCTGACCCGCGTCTACGCGGTCGCCTCCGGCAAGGGCGGCGTCGGCAAGTCCTCGGTGACCGTCAACCTGGCGGCGGCGATGGCCGCGGACGGCCTGAAGGTCGCCGTGGTGGACGCCGACATCTACGGCCACAGCGTGCCGCGCATGCTCGGCGTCGAGGGCCAGCCCACCCAGGTCCAGGACATGATCATGCCGCCGCAGGCGAACGGCGTGAAGGTCATCTCGATCGGCATGTTCACCCCGGGCAACACCCCGGTGGTCTGGCGCGGCCCGATGCTGCACCGCGCGCTGCAGCAGTTCCTGGCCGACGTGTACTGGGGCGACCTGGACGTCCTGCTGCTGGACCTGCCGCCCGGCACCGGCGACATCGCGATCTCGGTGGCGCAGCTGGTCCCCAACGCCGAGATCCTCATCGTCACCACCCCGCAGATGGCCGCCGCCGAGGTCGCCGAGCGGGCCGGCACCATCGCGGTGCAGACCCACCAGAAGATCGTCGGCGTGATCGAGAACATGTCCGGCATGCCGTGCCCGCACTGCGACGAGATGATCGACGTCTTCGGCACCGGCGGCGGCCAGACCGTCGCGGACGCGCTCACCCGCACCGTCGGCGCCACCGTCCCGGTGCTCGGCTCGATCCCGATCGACGTCCGCCTGCGCGAGGGCGGCGACGACGGCCGCCCGGTCGTCCTGGCCGACCCCGACTCCCCCGCCGGCGCCACCCTGCGCGCCATCGCCGGCAAGCTCGGCGGCCGCCAGCGCGGCCTCTCGGGCCTCTCCCTCGGCCTCACCCCGAAGAACAGGTTCTGATCAAGCACCGGGCTGGTCAGCGGCTGGGCATCCGCCCACCCCGCTGACCAGCCTTTTTGCTGTCACCAGTGGTCAACGTTGGTCGACCCCGGCACACCTTGCACGGCCCACCGACGGCCCGGCGCAGGCCATCCACATGAGTCCGCGCTTCAACGATGAGCGCCCTCGCCATGGATTCAAAATCAGACTACCCGCATAGCAGACGAATCGAAGGCCAACCTCCCGCTGCAACTCCTGAGCCAACGCCAACGAATTGGGTTTGCGTTCACACGTTCAAATGAGGTAGGTTTAGATATCATGGAAGACCAGAGGACTCTTCAGAGGGCATTGGAGGTGGCCAAGGCCGAACTCGTCGCAGCTGAGACCCAACTCGTTGAACTTCGCGAACGCGTTCGTGCTCTGCGCGATGTAGTGCACGGACTGACATCGTTGCTCGACGCAACGGCGGGGCCCATGTCGGGCCAGACGGAGCTCTTCGGCACAAAGGGGCGGCGAGTCGTACGTGTGCCGCGGAGTGCTCTACGAGATCGCAATGCCATCGTGCACTCGATCGACCAGAGCCTCAGATCTGGCGTCGAGCCTGCCTCGGCTCCAGAGCGCGCAGTTGCCGTACTGGCGGACGCCGGCCGTCCAATGAGGATGAAAGAAATCCAGGCAGCCTGGAAGCAGCGCGGCTGGGTCGACCCCGAGTGGAGAAACCCTGCATCAGCGATCAACATGACCTACCAGCGGGCACTCCGAGCCGGTCTGGTGGGCCGCACCAACGACGGGGCCTGGGTCTTGCCTCTTAGCGTCCAGGAAGAGCTAGGTCAACAGTCCAAGGAGGAAACAGAACGAGAGGGCTAGGAAGGCACCCACACCTTGCCGCACTCAGCGCAGTGCGGCACTCCAACGTAACCGGACACTGTGCCGTCACGCTCCAAGCAAACGGCCCCCGTCGACCGGCCATTCATGGTCAGTGGCATGCGGAGTTCGAACCACCCACTGCCACAAGGGCACTGAACCCCGGTCGAAGTGCTGGCCAGAGTCGCGGTCCGCCGTGCACTCAAGTCCACAACGTTCATCTAACCCAACCAGAAAGTGAGACAAAGTGAAGCGAGTACCAAAGGGTCCCAACGGGTCCTGGAAAACCGGTCAGCGCGTTCCAGTGACTGGCACCTATGTCGACCAGTACGGCATCCCCAGCCTGCACCAGGCTGGCGCGACCTTCCCGCCGTGCATCGACCGAAAGGGCGAGTGCGCGTACCGGACCCTGTACCGGGCGGCTGCCACCGCCTGACGCAGGTGACGTCAGGAAGATGCACCTACCTGACGACCTAGAGTTACCCTAGGGGTGGTCGGCTGCGCCGGCCACCCCGCCTTTTTGCCCTTCGGTCGAGCACATGCCCGGCGGCACCAGCCAATTTGATCTGATCAACAGGCCCCTGTCTAGACCTGCCCACCATCTCAACTGGCCGCGTGCCTTCCTACGCGCTCTTTGAAGAGTACCCGAGGGTACTTCGTTCTGCGCCTCGGGGGGAACAGTAGAAGGCGAAGTTCACCCCTGGTAGGTACCGCAGCTTGATCAGGTTGGCTTGGTCAGTGGACCCGACAGAAGGCCACTGCGGCATCGTCTCCGACCTTGAAGCGCGGCCACCGAAGACCCTCCGGATCTGTCGCCTCAACTCGTCTAACCGAAGCGATCAGGCCGTGAGCACCAGCTGTTCGCAGAGTCGAAAACGCCTCGTCCCAGCTTGCAGCCTGGTATTCGGTCACTAGCCGCGAGACTCCGTCAGACATGACCGCGACCGCAGTGACGTCGGCGAACGGCATAACACCGGTCAACGCGAAAGGAGCTGCGTCTCCACTCGACGCCGCCACCCAGTAACCACTCGGCGTGTTGCGAGTGAGACGCTGTGCCTCGACCATGCGGCGAACAGCAGCACCATGCTCAGGTGTTCCTGTCGCATAGCGCTCCGTCTCGGCACGGAGCTCCGGCACGACGGTGTCCACTCGCAGGTCGGTCTTCACCAGGTACTCGCCGTCCCGCTCGAAGACGATCGGCGAGTCGGCGAGCACCAGGTAGTCGAACTGCTCGGCGCCAGCGCGGAGGATCGAAACCGTTGCCGATGGCGTCCCCGGGTTGGCCAGGTCGCAGCCTGGGTGCAGCTCGGCCACCTGGTCCAGAGCCTGGGCGAGCCCATCGGCCAGCGGCCGGCCAGGGTCGGCCAGAGCAGCGAACAGGTGGCCGCCGAGCTGGGCGACGTACCACGGAACTCCGTGACGGCAGCCGGTGTCGAGTCCGGCCGTGCTGAGGCCGTCCAGCACGACCGCGAGCGATGAGGTGGCACCCACCCAGTCTTCGTTGGGGTTCGGTCCGCCGGGGGCGGTGGCGATGGAGACGCACATCTCAGGCCTCGTGTCGGTAGATCGGGGTGACCCTGCTGCTCTCCAGAACGTCCAGAGTCTTCGGGTCGTAACGGCATGAGATGAGGGTGGAGAAACGCTTCGTCCGCACCTCGCGGTACAGCTCGCCCAGGTGGTTCTCCAGGTAGTGAACGACGCCGTTCGCCCCGATCGCATGGACGCCCGCGATGTACAGGAACGTGCCCTTGCCGTCGAGTCGGGGCAGCCGCGCCAGGTAGCCGACGTCGCCGGCCGTGCCGTCTTCGTCGAGCGGTGAGCGGTACTCGGTCCCGGTCCGTAGATCCGCCAGGTGCCAGGCGTGATCCTTGCGGAAGCGCAGGTTGTCATCGCCTTCGAGCACCTGGGCCACGATCGGGGACAGCCGCGGCCCGCAGATGACCACCAGATGGTCGCGGTTCAGGTTGACGATGCCGGACGGCGGGATCACCTCGGAGTCGGAGTCCAGCTTCAGGCTCGCGAACAGCTTGCGCAGGTGCTCATAGTTGTTGAGGTCTTCCCGGGTTACGACCTCGCTCGGGTTCTCGTCCTGCGACTTCCCCGCCTCGTACTTGCCGCCGAGCGCCACCGTCATCGGCCCCAGCCCGAAGAACGCCCGCTCCGGCGCGGGGCCGGCCGACGCGAGCTGGCCGACACGCCCACGGCTTACGCCAAGCAGAGCAGCAATCTCGGTCTGCGTCATGCCGGACGCCGACGCCTCTTCGATGGCCTCTCGCCGAACACGGGACAGTTCGACCACCCGGTTCTGATAGTCCGCCATCAGGGCAATCGCGGCCTTGGCCCGTTCGATCGGAACGGCGACGTTGGCCACCCGCTCCAGTTCCTCGTGCATGGTCGTCCCTTCGCTGCCTAGGGGGGCGAAGCAAGAGTACCGCGAGGGGGACTTGACGCACAGACGGCACCTGCCTACCTTGGGTATCGCGAGAGAACGAAAGCCCCCCTAAGCAGCGAGAGGGATGGGCTTGGACCTTCTCTGACCTGCCCATATGCAGCGGAGCGACGCCCAATCCGCCAAGAAAGACCGTCGCTCCGCGCCCCGCGAAGGGAGTTCCATCATGCACGGAACGCTTGTGTCGCAGCCATCGCTCACGGTCGGTGCGGTGGAGGAGAACGTGTCGCTGTTCGGCGAGGCAGACCCGGGTGAGCCGGAGCCGCGCCTGTCGGTGCGGGTGTCGGTGTCGCTGCGGTTCTTCGACCTGGTGGGCCTGCTGGCCTTCCAGCCCGAGATGGAGCTGACCGCCTCGGACCTGCTGAACTCCGAGTCGCTGGCCGAGGCGCTGCGGTACGCGGTGGTGAACTCCGACACCTTCCAGATCGAGGAGTACGCGGAGCTGGCCCGGACCGCGCTGGCGCACCCGCGCCGGCCGTTCCACGCCTACACGCGGCTGGTGGCCGAGGCCGTGACCCGCACGTTCGGGCTCGGCGCGCCGCAGCCGCCGGCCCCGCTCGCCCCGGTCCTGCCCCTGGCGGTCCCGGCGGGTGTGCGGGCGGTGGCGGCGTGAGCGCCACGACGACGGCGGGCAACGCGCGGCTGCGGGCCGCGCTGGTGGCCTCTCGGATGACGGTCGAGGCGCTGGCCCACGCGGTGGGCGCCGACCCGCGCACGGTGGAGCGCTGGCTGAACGAGCCGGGCCGCATGCCCTACGCCCGGCACGCCCACGCGGTGGCCAAGCTGCTGCACGCCGACCCCTACGAGCTGTGGCCCACCCTCGGCAGCCGCCGCAAGACCACCGCGCAGCCGCGTGACGAGCTGCTCGCCTGGTACCCGACCCGGGGCGCCGTCCCGGCCGCGCTGTGGGCGACGGTGCTGCGCGGCGCCACCGACCGGATCGACCTTGCGCTGTCGTGCGGCCTGTTCCTCGCGGACGCCGTCACGGACCTGGTGGAGCTGCTGGCCGAGCGCGCCGGCGCCGGGGTTCGGGTGCGCCTGGCGCTGCCGGACCCCACGCTCGCCGCCACCCAGAACGAGGCGACGCGCCTGCTGCTGGTCGAAGACCTCTACGCCCCGCTCCACCAGGCGCCCGGGGTGCGGCTGGTCCGCCACGGCGGAGTGGCGAACGACGTCGTGCGGGCCGACGAGCAGCTGCTCGTCCTGCCGAAGGTGGACGGCTGCCCGCCGGCCGCCGCCCCGGTCCTGCACCTCAAGCGCCTCGACCACGCGCCGCTCACCGGCGCCTACCTCCTCGGCCTGGACCACGTGTTCACCACCGCCACCCCGCTGCTGAACACCCGCAGGTTCACCACCGCCTGACACCCCGCCCGGTGAGCGCTCACCACCGCTCACCACCCGCTCACGGGGTGCTCACCGGCCCGGCCGACCGGCCTGGTTTCACCGGCGGTCGGCCGGTCTTCAGGGGCACGCGCGGGGCGGTGAACACCCGGCTGTTCACCGCCGCTCACGCAGCCGTTCCCGGCGCTGCCCGCCGACCGTTCCCGCGTTCCGGGAAGCGCTTCCCGCCCTTTACCCCCAAGCATCGGTCGCCCACTGACCAGGCGTCACGACCCGACCGCCACCCGACTCGTTCACCGCGTTCCCGCCGACCTTTCCCGCGTTCCCAAAGCGCTTCCCGCCCTTGCAGGAGTAGCTGTGACCAGTCAGAACGGGGCCGACTCCCGCGCCCCCGAACCACCACCACCCGGAGCTGAAACCCCGCCCCGCGCCACTGAAACGGGCCCGGCCGTGAGCGGTGAACACCCCGCCGTGAGCGCCGTTCAGCCGGGCGTTTACCACCCCGTTCACCCCGCCGCCGAAGCGCTCACCGGTACGGCTGAAGCCCAGGCCCGCGCCCTCGAAACGGCGCCCGGCGCACCTGAAACGGGCCCCGCCGTGAGCGGTGAACACACTGCCGTGAGCGCCGGTGAGCACCCGGTGAACACCCCCTCCGCCGGTGCCGCTGAAACGCCGGACGGCGGCGCTGAAACGGACCCGGACGCGGTTGAAGCGGCGCCGATGCCCGACCCGATCGCCCTCCCGGCGCCGGTGCGAAACGCGCACCGCTCCACCGCCCGGTGGGCCGCCGAGCGCTTCCTGAGCGTGGTCCGCAGGATCAGCCCGGCGGTGGTGTTCGACCGGTGGGGACAGCCCGTCGGCATCCCCGAGTACGGGTCGCCTGCGTTCGCCGCGCTGGCCCCGGCCGACCCGCGCCGGGAAGCCGCGCTCATCACGGCCGCCGAGGCCTGGCGCCAGCAGGCCGAGCACGCCCCCGAGGCCATCCACGCCCGTCTGCGCACGGACCTGGTGCTCGGCGAGCAGGCCCGCGCCGCGTGGGTGGCCGAGGACGAAGCCGCGTGGAAGGACCTCGTGCGGACCGTGCGCGCCTGGTCGAACCACCCGACCGCGCTGGAGCTGGCCGAGCGGCGTACCCGTGCCGCCGAGGCCGCCCACCGCCCGGTGAGCGCTTCGCCCGGGTGGCCGCCGGTAGCGATCCCCGGGCGTCCCGGATGGCACCGCCACCACCGCCCCGACGGCCGGCAGGCCGACCTCCCCGACACCACCACCTCCCCCCAGCTTGCGGAGAGCGCCTGATGCCCGTCGAACTCCACCTCGCCACCGCCGACGGCCGACCACAGACCCGACCGAACCCGCTGTACGACCCCGCCCCCGGCACCGTCCGGCCCGAACGGCCCGGCCCCGTCCCGGACCCGGAAGTGTTCTGCGGGTGGGTCGGCTCCACCGTCCGCGACCTCGACCCGACCACCGAGGCCGACCCCGTCGGCATCCTGGTCAACCTCCTGTCCGCCGGCGGCGCCGCGATCGGCCCCGGGCCGTTCATGTGGATCGGCAACGACCGCCACCCCGCCCTCATCTGGGCCCTCACCGTCGGCGCCACCGCCGCCGGGCGCAAAGGCGCCGGGACGAACACCGCCAAGCGGCTGTTCAAAGCCGCGGTCCCGGAGTTCCTCGCCTGCAACACCCGCTCCGGCCTGTCCTCCGGCGAGGGCCTGATCGACATGGTCCGCGACGGCGACGGCGACAAGGACCCCGGCGTCACCGACAAGCGCCTGTGGGTCGTCGAGTCCGAATACGGCGTCACCATGGCCCGGGGACGGCGCGAAGGCTCCTCCCTCAGCGGCATCCTCCGGCAGGCGTGGAACGGCGAAGACCTGGGCGTGATGAACCGGGACGCGCTGCACGCCACCGCCCCGCACATCGCCGTCATCGGCCACATCTCCCCCCGCGAGCTGCGGGCCAAGATGCAGGACGCCGAGATGGCCGGCGGCACCTACAACCGCTTCCTGCCGGTCTTCGTCCACCGCAACCTCCTCGACCCCGACGGCCAGGGCGCCCCCGACGAGCTGATTGACAACCTCGCCACCGCCTGGCGCACCGTGCTCGCCGACGCCCGCCGCGTCGGCGAAGTCCAGCTCGACCAGCAGGCCGCGCAACTCTGGCGCGACGAGGTCTACCCGGCGCTGTGCGGGGACGAGGGCGACGAGGGCCCGATCGCGGAGTTCACCGCCCGCGCCGCCCCCTACGCCAAACGCGCCGCCATGGTCTACGCCCTCC
Source organism: Kitasatospora sp. NPDC058115 (assembly GCF_042884635.1). Classification (NCBI taxonomy): domain Bacteria; kingdom Bacillati; phylum Actinomycetota; class Actinomycetes; order Kitasatosporales; family Streptomycetaceae; genus Kitasatospora; species Kitasatospora sp. NPDC058115. The sequence goes on along the minus strand of NZ_JBHVTL010000013.1, from coordinate 174,690 downwards.
TCGACCACACCGACCGCATCCACGAACACCACCTGCGCGCCGCCTGGGCCCTCGTGCGCTACGCCCGCGCCAGCGCCGCCCACATCCTCGGCCCCACCGCCGCCGCCAGCACCGGCGACCCGCACCTCGACAAGCTCATCCACGCGGTGAAGACCGCCGGCCCCTCCGGCATGACGCAGTCGCAGGTGCAGGTGCTACTGAAGCGGCTGAACGCCACCCAGCGCGCCGACGTCACCGCCCGCCTGGTGCAGCTGCCCGGATTCGCCGCCGCCCAGCTCGCCACCGGCGGACGCCAGCAGACCGTCTACCTCTACGCCCCGCCCGACTGACAGGCGGTCCGGAAAGGCCGAAAAGGCCGGAAAGCCCTCCGACCTGCGGAAACGGCTGGCGGAAAGTGGTCCGGAATGGTCCGCAAAGCCGTCCGCGATCCCCCGGCCCCGAACCTCCCGGACCCTTTCCGGACCATTCCGGACCACTTTCCGCCACGCAAAACCCCAGCTCAGCCCCCTTTACGGCCTTTCCGGCCTTTCCGGACCACTCTCGACCCGACGGAGACCACAATCATGCCCGCCATCCATGCCCCGTCGACCGCCCGGCCGTCCAGAAAACTGGACACCCCACCCGCCACCCCGACGCCCCGCGCCCGCTCCCCACCAAGGCCGCCGGGAAGACACCAACCCCGCCGGCGCCCGGCGGGCGGGTGGCCTCTTCAGGACCACACCGCGTCACCGGGGCAGGGCCACACAACCGCCCGTGTGCCCCACACAGCCGCGTGTGACCCCCTGACCTGCCCGTGTGACCCGTGTAGGGCACACACCGAGGGCCACACAAACCCCCTCCCCGGGCCACTGAGCCCCACACACAGACCGCTGTGTGCCCCGCACGGGCCACACGGCGACCATCACCCACCGTCACCAAAAGAGATCACCCCGACCGTCAGGCGTCAGGTGTCAGAAACCGTCTGACGCCGACGGGCCCGGATTCCCCGGGTAACGCGCACGCGCGCGAGCTGACGCGTCTGACACCCCGATCTGACGGCCCTGACACCCCGACCGGCACCCGCCCTGACGGTCCTGACACCCCGCCGCGAGCCGGTTCTGACGGCCCTGACACCCCCCGAACCCCGCCCGCCGGACCGAACTGACGGTCCTGACACCCCTGACGGCCGCCCTGACACCCCGGCGCCGTCACCCACCGCAGCCAGACCGACCACCGGCCCGCTTGTCGCCTGTCGCCTCACCCCCGCCGATCCACCCCCAGACCCCGGAAACCCCCCTCCGACCTGCGGGGCGACAAGCGACAAGACAGGCAGACGACAAGCCACACGACAAGCGAGACGACAGCCCCACCACCCACCTGTCATCTGTCGCCTGTCACCTGTCTTCCCCACCCCGAAACGGGCCCCACAACCCCGAAACGCCCCCCTGACCTGCGCCTTACAGGCGACAGACAGGTGACAGGCGACAGGTGACAGACAGGCCACACGACAGGCGACGCAACAGGTGAGGCGACAGCCCAACCAACCCCGGAGGAGACCTTGGCCAACCGCCGTACCCCGCCCGACAACCCGCCCACCGCCGTCCCCCTGCCCGCCCGCTTCCTCACCCCCGAGGACATCGCCTCCCTCTTCGGCGTCCCGCTGGAGACCGTCTACCAGTGGCGCCGAAAGCACACCGGCCCGCCCGGCTTCCGCGTCGGCCGGCACCTGCGCTACCACCCCGACGCCGTCGCCCAGTGGGTCACCGACCAGACCCAACAGGCCGCCTAACCGATCAGGGGCCCGCCGGGGAGGCGGGGAGGCGGGGAGGCGCCCCGCAGACCCCGCCCGACGCCCCAAAAACGGCCCCTCTCCCGGCGCCGGACGCCTCCCTCCTTGCCCCACCACACGCCCCCTCCCGGCTCCCAACCGGCCAGCCCACCCCGGCCGGCCGCCGGCCAGCCACCCTGCGGGCCATCCCCGGGACGCTCCCCATCACCGCCCCCGGACGCTGGCCCGGCCGTCGCTCACCGGGCCACTCCAGCCCCTCCCCCAAGGATCGCCGAACGCCCCGCCCCACTCGACTACACCCACCACGCGACCTGCGGAAACGCCTCGACTACAGGCCCGACTACACCCCGACTACACGTCGACTACAGCCCCGACAACAGAGGAGCGGCCCATGGCCGGCCACATCCAAGACCGCTGGTACAAGACCGAGAACGGCCCCGACGGCAAGCCGCGGCGCGTCCGCACCGACCGCTACGGCACCGGCAAGCGCTACCGCGCCCGCTACATCGGCCCCGACGGCACCGAGAAGAGCAAGAGCTTCCCCGACCGCCAGAAGCGGCAGGCCGATCAGTGGCTCGCCCAGGTCGAGGCGGACATGGCGCGCGGCCAGTTCATCGACCCGAACGCGGGGCGGGTCACCGTGAAACAGCACGCGGAGAAGTGGCTGGCCTCGCTCACCATGGACCCGCAGTCGTACGTGAGCACCGAGCAGCGGATTCGGCTGCATGTGGTGCCGCACCTGGGGACCCGGCCGCTCAGCTCGCTCCGGCCGTCGGACATCCGCGAGTGGCTGGTGACGCTGGCCGAGCAGGGGCTCTCCCCCGCCTCCCAACGCGTGGTGTTCGCCAACCTGGGGACCATGCTCACGGCGGCGGTGGAGGACCGGCTGATCCCGAGCAACCCGTGCCGGTCGACGTCGGTCCGGGCCCCGAAGCTGGCCCCGCGCCGTCTGGTCCCGTGGGTCCGGGAACGGGTGCTGGCCGTACGTGCGACGTTCCCGGAGAACTACCGGCCGATGGTCGACCTGGCCGGGGGCTGCGGTCTGCGGCAGGGGGAGATCTTCGGCCTGGCCGTCGGCGACGTCGACTTCACCGAGGGCGTGGTGCACGTGAACCGGCAGGTCCGGCTGATCCGGAACCGCCCGGTGTTCTCCCTGCCCAAGGGCAACAAGACCCGCAAGGTGCCGTTGCCCGCCTCGGTCGCGCGTGCCCTGCGGGCGCACCTCTCGGTGCACGCCCCGGTCCCCGTCACGCTCCCGTGGCGCGACATCGACGGGCCGCCGACCACGGCGGAGCTGTTGTTCGTCGACGGCAAGGCCCGACAGCTGAACCGCAATCGCTTCAACCGGGACGTCTGGCACCCGGCCCTCACTTCGGCCGGCGCACAGCCCGGCCGGGAGAACGGGATGCACGCGCTGCGGCACTTCTACGCCTCGGTGCTGCTGGACGCCGGGGAGAGCATCAAGGCCCTGAGCGAGTACCTGGGGCACCACGACCCGGGCTTCACGCTCCGGACCTACACCCACCTCATGCCGAGCAGCGAGAAGCGCACCAAAGAGGCCGTCGACTCCGCCTTCGGGGAGGGCCCCGAGACGGCCGACGGCCCGGAGACGGCCCAGGAGATCGGCTAGGGCCTCATCGTGGCAGGTCAGAGCCCAAGTGGGCTGACTTGAACAAGTTCTGACGCGGCACCAGCCGAAGCCCGCAGGGGCCCGCCGGATCTCCTCCGGCGGGCCCCTGCGGGCGTTGCGGGGGCCCTACGGGCGGGTGTAGGCGGTCAGGTCGGGGACGGCGGTGAAGCCGGCGCCGTAGGCGCTGACGCCGCGGCCGTAGGCGCCGAGCAGGACGCCGGGGGCCTCGCCGGCGAGCACCCAGCCGTACTCGGACTCGCGGTAGCGGAACGGCTGCGGCAGGCCGTTCACCGGGAGGCTGAGGGTGGACCAGCCGGGGCCCTCCAGATCGTCGGCGAGGTCCCAGGCGAGCGTGGACTGCTGGTCCAGCCAGTCCTGGCGCCGCGCGCGGTCCAGTTGGGCCGGCCAGGTGGCGGCGAGCAGGCCGGAGCCCGCCAGCCAGGCGGCGGAGGAGGCGGACGTCGCCTCCAGGGTGCCGGTGTTGTCGGCGCTGCGGCGGCTCTCCCGGCGGGCGACGGTGACGACGACGGCGAACTTCCGCACGTCGCGCGGCTCGAACTGGCGGGCCGGCTCCTCGCCGTGGCCGAGGCTGCCGTAGTCGACGGTGCCGTGGGCGCCGGCCCGCGGGCCGCCGAAGCCGCTCGGCAGCAGGAAGCGGCGGCCGCTCCAGCCCTCGTCCAGGCCGTACCAGCGGAAGTCCGCGGACAGGTACGGCACCAGCGGGTCCGCCGGGCCGGCCTGTCCGCCGACCACGGGTCCGCCGGCCGTGGCCGTCCCGACCGCCTGACTCGTCGCGTCCATCCCCGGGGCCTCCTCAAACGACGTTTGCCTGCCGTGGCGCGCTCCCATCGTGGCGCACCGCGGCGTCCCCGCCGAGCGTCTTCGGCCCGGGCGGGACCGGAAAGTGACAGACGGCACAGCGGGAACAATCAGCACAATAGCGGCGCGTGCGCCGGAGCCCCGCTCAACCGTCGGGTCGGCGCCCTGATTCCTCGCCCCGGAGGCGGGCGGCGGGCTACGTCGCGTCGGGGTCGAACGGGGGGCGCTCGCCGGGGGCGAGCGGGGCGCCGGCCGCGGCGGGGGCCGGGGCGGCGGCGGGCTTGTCGAAGGAGACGCTGCCCGTGCGGCCGGTGCCGTTCACCGGGGCGGCCGGCTTGTCGTCCAGCACCGAGCGGATGTCGAGGGTGTCCCGCATGTCCTTGAGGCCCAGCGGGTCCTCGTCGCCGCCCATCAGCTGCTTGCGCACGAAGGTCTTCGGGTTGAGGTCCTCGAACTCGAAGTCCTTGAACTCCGGACCCAGCTCGCTGCGGATGTCCTCCTTCGCGGTGTCCGCGAAGGACCGGATCTTCCGGATGAAGCCCATGGTGTCCTGAATCAGCTTCGGCAGCTTGTCCGGACCGAAGATCACGATGGCCATGATGACCAGGGTCAGGATCTCCAGTGTGCCCACGTCGCTGAACACCAAAGCTCCCTAAGCTCGCGATCGGATCGGACAAACGCTCCTCACAGCGTAATGGCCGCCGACGGGTCCATGACCCCCGATGTGATGAAGCCGTGGTGAAGACCCGCCGATGATCAGGGCCGCGAGTGCCCCCGGGGGCCTATCTGTTCTCGTGGTGCAGACCGGCGACGCCGGAGCTCGGCGAACGCTCGGGGAGCTCGTACGGCGACGTGCCCCGGGTGACCGCCACCGGGCGCAGCGGCAGGTCCACCGCCGGTACCTGGGCGTTCATCGGGACCATCCCGCCCCGGCCGCCGCCCGCCGGGCTGACCGTGGTGCCGTGCTGGTCGTCCCCCGGGCCGGCGATGTTGCCGACGCCGCCGAGCGTCACCGCGGCGACCGAGAAGGCGCCGGCCGCGGCGAACACGAAGCGCCGCCCGCGCGCCGGGGCCTGCCGGACCACCGGGGCGGCCGCGGCCGCCGCCAGCGGCTGGACGGGGGCGTCGGGGCGCGGCGAGCGCCGTCCGATCAGCGGGCGCAGCACCGAGCCGCGGCCGAACGCGCGGGGGTCGACGCCGGGCACCGGAGCGTCGGCGCCGAGCGCGCCCGCGCCGAAGGAGGCCCCGGCGCCGCGGCCGAACGAGCCGCCGTCCAGCCGGCTGCCGCCGAGCGTGCCGGCGGCCGTGACGCCGCCGCCGGGCAGGTCGTCGTCGTCCCGGTGGGAGCGGTCGCCGCGCGGCGGCTGTTCGTCCTCCGGGAGCGTGCCGACGGCCATCAGCCGGGCCATCAGCGCGGAGGACGGGCCGGGCGTGCCGGTGCGGGTCAGCAGGTGCTTGACGGCGCGGCCCTCGTCGGCCTCGGCGAGACACTGCGGACAGGTCGCCAGATGGGCCTGCACGCGGTCGCGCGAGTCGTGGCCGAGTTCGCCGTCGAGGAAGGCGGACAGCCGCTCCCCGAGGTGGTGCTCCTCGGCGGCGGGCTCGACGGCCCGCACGGCGCCGGCCCGCAGCGCCGGCTCGCCCGCGGGCGCCGGGTGCGGCGCGGCGTCGGCGGCCGGGCCGTCCTGGCCCCGTCGGCCCAGGGCGGGCCAGCCGCCCCGGCGGGCGGCGGTACGGCCGGGCGTCTCCGGGTGGCCCGGCCCCGATCGGCCGGTTCCGCTCACGATCGCCTCCGTCCGCGCCCGCCCGGCGCGACCGCGGCCCCGCCGGCGGCGGCGCCGACCGGCACCGGCTGCTCCTCGGCTCCGCCGCCGCGGCGCTCACGGCCGGGGGCCGAGCCGGGGGCGCGGTGCTTGAGCGCGGCGCGCAGGTGCGAGCGGCCGCGGTGGATGCGGCTGCGGACGGTGCCGAGCTTGACACCGAGCGTGGCCGCGATCTCCTCGTAGGAGAGGCCCTCGATGTCGCAGAGGACGACGGCGGCACGGAACTCGGGCGCCAGGGTGTCCAGCGCCTGCTGGACGTCGGCGTCGAAGTGGGTGTCGCTGAAGTGCTGGGCCGGGCTGGGCTCGCGGGAGGCGAGGCGCTCGGCCGCGTCCTCGCCGAGCGCGTCGAAGCGGATGCGCTGGCGGCGGCGGACCATGTCCAGGAAGAGGTTGGTGGTGATCCGGTGCAGCCAGCCCTCGAACGTGCCGGGGGTGTAGGTGGACAGCGAGCGGAACACCCGGACGAAGACCTCCTGGGTGAGGTCCTCGGCATCGTGCTGGTTGCCCGTCAGGCGGTAGGCGAGACGGTAGACGCGGGCGCTGTGGGCCTCGACGATCTCCTCCCAGCTGGGCGGAGTCCAGGTCTGCGCGTCGGGGCCCTCGGCGAAGGTCGCGAGGGCGGGGGCCTCGGCGGTGCCGGCGGCGCGCGCCTCGGGCGCGGGGGCCGGCTGGTCCAGGGTGGAGTGCGCAGGCTGGTTCATCACGGGCTTCGGCGTACGGGTCGACGCGGTGCCGCGGGGGTGCCGCCGCACAGGGACGTCGCCCTCGGCCACACCTCCTCGGTCGGCTCTTCTGCCCAGCAGGGCCACCACCATATCCACCTCGCCCGTCAAGCCCGGATAAGAAGTGTCCGGGACCACCCGGCCCGGATGCCGGTCCCGGAGGGTCTCCGGGACGTCCCGTTCACCCGGTCCCTGCTCCACCAACGGCCCGCCGCCGTACGCGGTTCCCGTCCGGACAGTAATCTGTGGCAGGAAATATCGACATCCGCTCGGCGCCGGGCCGTCACCCGGGGCTCCGAAAGAGGCAGCCATCAGCGAGTTCGGGCCCGCGCGCGCGGCCCTCGCCGACACCTACGTCGGCGAGGACGCGGTGCTGACCTACGCCCGGGCGCAGTCCGCGCGGACCGGGATCAGGGCGATCGGCCCCAGTGGCGGCGCGTGCCTGCGGCTGCTGGCCGCCGCGCTGGACGCCAAGGCGGTGGCCGAGATCGGCACCGGGACGGGCGTCTCCGGGGTGTACCTGCTGCGCGGGATGCGGCCGGACGGGGTGCTCACCACCGTCGACTCCGAGCCGGTGCGCCAGCAGTTGGCGAAGGAGGCCTACCAGGCGGCCGGGTTCGCGGCCAACCGGTCGCGGTTCATACCGGGCCGGGCGCTGGAGGTGCTGCCGCGGCTCGCGGACGGCCAGTACGACCTGGTGTTCTGCGACGGTGACCCGGCGGAGTCCCGGGAGTACCTGGCGGAGTCGCTGCGGCTGCTGCGGCCGGGCGGGATGGTCTGCTTCGAGGGCGTGTTCCAGGAGGGCCGGCTGGCCGAGCCGGAACTGCAGGACCCGCAGACGCAGTCGGTGCGGGACCTGGTCCAGGCCGTCCGGGAGAGCGAGGCACTGCTGCCCGCGCTGCTGCCGGTCTCGGACGGGCTGCTCTGCGCCGTGAAGCGCTGACGGCCCGCCTCCCGGCTCCCCGCCGGTCCGCGGGGCCCGGCGGGCAACGTTCCGGGCGGCCCGGAAAAGTACGGGGCCCGGGCCGACACGACGGTCGTACCCGGGCCCGGCAGCACATCTCCAGGAGATGGCGAGCACCTGCTGCGGTCAGCCGCAGGCCTTCTTCAGGGCCTCGCCGAGGGCGTCGGCCTCGTCAGGCGTGAGCTCCACCACAAGGCGTCCGCCGCCTTCGAGCGGAACGCGCATGATGATGCCCCGCCCCTCTTTGGTGACTTCGAGCGGGCCGTCACCCGTCCGCGGCTTCATGGCCGCCATGCTCGTTCCCCTTCCTGCAACCGCTCAGCTACGCACCGGCAGTCCGTCCACCGCCGGTATCGAACGCATTGATCGGAAGCCATTATCCCGCATGCCACGGCCTGATGACCAACATCACTCTCGGTGCAACCTCGTCCGGACCACCGCAATCCCGGTCAATTTCCGGCATAAGCCCCGGCGCGGCGGCGGTCCGTACGCCGCGGAAAGGTGCGATACCTCACACTCCCCAGGTGACCGGGCGCTCCGGCATCCTGGCAGCGACGATCAGAGCCGATCACGACCGAGGGAGCCCTCGCCCATGTCCGATTCCGTGCTGTACGAGCTGGACGGCGGCCTGGCCGTCATCACCGTCAACCGCCCCGAGGCGATGAACGCGCTGGACGTGGCGACGAAGGTGGCGCTGCGGGACACCGTGACCGCCGCCGCCGGGGACCCTGCGGTGCGGGCGGTGCTGCTGACCGGGGCGGGCGACCGGGCGTTCTGCGTCGGCCAGGACCTCAAGGAGCACCTGGGCCTGCTGAAGCGGGCCGAGGAGACCGGCGAGGGCGCGCTGAGGACCGTCGCCGAGCACTACAACCCGCTGCTGCGGGCGCTGGCCGGGATGCGCAAGCCGACGGTGGCGGCGGTCGGCGGGGTGGCGGCCGGTGCGGGCGCCTCGCTGGCCTTCGCCTGCGACTTCCGGATCCTCTCGGACACCGCCGGTTTCAACACGGCGTTCGCCGGGATCGCGCTGACCGCCGACTCCGGTGCCTCCTGGACGCTGCCGCGGCTGGTCGGGCACGCCCGGGCGACCGAGCTGCTGATGCTGCCGCGCACTGTGAAGGCGGCCGAGGCGATGGAGCTGGGGCTGGCCACCAAGGTCGTGCCGGCCGTCGAACTGGCCGCCACCGCCCGGGTGTTCGCCAAGGAGCTGGCCGAGGGCCCGACGGTGGCCTACGGCGCGATCAAGGAGTCGCTGGCGTACGGCGCCTCGCACTCGCTGAGCGAGCTGCTCGACAAGGAGGACGAGCTGCAGACGCTGGCCGGCGAGAGCGAGGACCACCGGATCGCGGTCCGCGCCTTCATCGCCAAGGAGAAGCCGGCGTACCTGGGCCGGTGACCGGACCCCCGGACCCGCCCCCCGGACCCGCCGGCCCCCGCCGCGCTCACCGGACCCGCGGCACCCGCCGAAGCACCCGCCGCAGGCTCAGCGCGCGGCCCGGACGTGGCAGTCGGCGAGGTGGTCGTCGACCAGTCCGCAGGCCTGCATCAGCGCGTACGCGGTGGTGGGGCCGACGAACCGGAAGCCGGCCTTCTTCAGGGTCCTGGCCAGCGCCGTCGACTCGGGCGTGACGGCCGGCACCTCGCCGAGCGTGCGGGGCGCCGGCCGGTCCGGGTCCCCGGCGAACTGCCAGATCAGCGCGTCCAGTCCGCCGTCGAGGTCGCGGGCGACCTTCGCGTTGGCGATCGCCGCCTCGATCTTGGCCCGGTTGCGGATGATGCCGGTGTCGGCGAGCAGCCGCTCGACGTCGGCCTCGCCGAACTCGGCCACCGCGGCGATCTCGAAGCCGGCGAAGCCCGCCCGGAAGCCCTCGCGGCGGCGCAGGATGGTGATCCAGGACAGGCCGGACTGGAAGGCCTCCAGGCAGACCCGCTCGAACAGCGCGTCGTCACCGCGCACCGGGCGGCCCCACTCGGTGTCGTGGTAGACGCGGTAGTCGTCCGCCGAGTCGCCCCAGCCGCAGCGGCGCAGCCCGTCCGCGCCGAGGACGGCGCCACCGGGTTCGGCGCTCACCGCGCCCCCTCGGGCTTCGCGTCCTCGGGGCCCTGCTCCGGCGAGGAGTGCGCCGCGGGGGCCTTGGCGAGGGCGCCGGCGGGCTCGACGACCCGGGCGAAGTCCTCCAGGCCGGGCAGCGGTTCGGCGCCGGGCTCCGGGCCGTCGCCGGCCTCGACGGCGCCGCGCACCGCGGCCAGCGCCTCCAGCTCGGCGATCCGGGCGTCCCGGTGGGCGAGTTCGGCGCCCAGCCGGTCGAGGACGTCGTCCACCTCGTCCATCCGGTAGCCGCGCACGGCCATCGGCAGCCGCAGTGCCTCGACGTCGCCCTGGCCCAGCGGACGGTCCTGCGGCAACCGGGCGGAGATACGGTCCTGCACGGCCTCCGGCAGCGAACCCCCGCCGCCCAGTGCCACCAGGGCGGCGCCGCCGACCACCACGGCCATCGCCACCACGATCACCCAGAACACGAGCGGTCCTCCCGATTTTCCGGCCGGCCCCGACTGGAGTGGGATCATGGTCCCGATGGGCCGGGGGCCATCATCGCACCCGCAGCAGCTGTGGAGGAGACATCGGTGGCACTGCGCCTGGGACCACGGGAATTCGGCGACGACGAGCTGGTGATCATGGCGATCGTCAATCGCACACCGGACTCCTTCTTCGACAGGGGCGCGACCTTCGCGGACGAGGCCGCGTTCGCCGCGGCCGACCGCGCGATGGCCGAGGGCGCCGCGATCCTGGACATCGGCGGGGTGAAGGCCGGCCCGGGCGACGAGGTGACCGTCGAGGAGGAGCTGCGGCGCACCGTGCCGTTCGTGGCGGAGCTGCGCAAGCGCCACCCGGAGGCCGTGATCAGCGTCGACACCTGGCGGCACGAGGTCGGCGAGGCGGTCTGCGAGGTGGGCGCGGACCTGCTGAACGACGCCTGGGGCGGGGTGGACCCGCGGCTGGCCGAGGTCGCCGCCCGGTACGACGCCGGGCTGGTCTGCACCCACGCGGGCGGCGCCGAGCCGCGCACCCGGCCGCACCGGGTCGGCTACGAGGACGTGATGGCGGACATCCTGCGGGTGACCGTCGGGCTGGCCGAGCGCGCGGTGGAGCTGGGCGTGCGGCGGGACGCGGTGGTCATCGACCCGGGGCACGACTTCGGGAAGAACACCCGGCACTCGCTGGAGGCGACCCGGCGGCTGCCGGAGATGACCGCGACCGGGTTCCCGGTGCTGGTGTCGCTGTCCAACAAGGACTTCGTCGGCGAGACGCTCGACCGGCCGGTGGACGAGCGGCTGCTCGGCACGCTGGCGACCACGGCGGTCTCCGCCTGGCTGGGCGCCCGGGTGTACCGGGCGCACCAGGTGGCGGAGACCCGGCAGGTGCTGGACATGGTCGCCTCGATCCGCGGCACCCGCCCCCCGGCGGTCGCCCGCCGGGGCCTGGCGTGATCCGGACGGCGAGGGCTCAGATCTCGGTCGCCGGGCGGCGGGCCTCGGCGAGGATCTTCATGACCTCGTCGATCTCGTCGGTCACGTGGAACAGCTCCAGGTCGTGCGGGGCCGCCTTGCCCTGCGCGACCAGGGTGTTGCGCAGCCAGTCGACCAGCCCGCCCCAGTAGGCGCTGCCGAAGAGGATCACCGGGAAGCGGGTGACCTTCTTCGTCTGCACCAGGGTGAGCGCCTCGAACAGCTCGTCCAGCGTGCCCAGCCCGCCGGGCAGCACGACGAAGCCCTGCGCGTACTTCACGAACATCGTCTTGCGGACGAAGAAGTAGCGGAAGTTCAGGCCGAGGTCGACGAACTCGTTGAGCCCCTGCTCGAAGGGCAGCTCGATGCCGAGCCCGACGCTGAGCCCGCCGGCGTCCGAGGCGCCGCGGTTGGCGGCCTCCATCGCGCCCGGACCGCCCCCGGTGATCACCGCGTAGCCGGCCTCGGCCAGCGCCCGGCCGATCGCCACGCCCGCCGCGTACTCGGGCGAGTCGACCGGGGTCCGGGCGGAGCCGAAGACGCTGACCGCGGGCGGGAGTTCGGCCAGCGCGCCGAAGCCCTCGACGAACTCGGAGGTGATCCGCAGCACCCGCCAGGGGTCGGTGTGCAGCCAGTCGGTGGGACCGGTGGTGTCCAGCAGGCGCTGGTCCGTGGTGCTCTCGCCGACCTGGTCCCGGCGCACCAGCACCGGGCCCTTCTGCTTCTCGGGCCACGCCTTCTTCGGGCGCGGCTCGCCCACCTGCTCGGGGCCGTGACCGTAGTGCTTTTCGTCTCCAGTGCCTGTCATGACGAAACCCTACGCCCGCCCCTCCCCATTTTCAGGCAACGGTGGAAGGTCGGTTGGGCAACCGGAAGATGGCCTTCGGCCGCCGGCCGGCCGGGCCGCCTCAGGCGGTCAGCCAGGCGCGCAGCCGCTCCTCGGTCGCGGCGATCGCGCTCAGCGAGCAGTACTCGTCCCGCTTGTGCGCCATGTTCGGGTCGCCGGGGCCGTAGTTGACCGCCGGGACGCCGAGCGCGCTGAACCGGGCCACGTCCGTCCAGCCGAACTTGGCGCGGGCGGTGCCGCCGGTCGCTTCGAGGAACGCGCGGGCGGCGGGCTGGTTCAGGCCGGGCAGCGCCCCCGGGGCGAAGTCGGTGACGGTGACCTCGAAGCCGTCGAAGACCTCGCGCACGTGCTTCTCGGCGTCCGCCTCGTCGCGGTCGGGGGCGAAGCGGAAGTTGACCGTCACCACGCACTCGTCGGGGATGACGTTGCCGGCCACGCCGCCGTCGATGCGCACCGCGTTGAGGCCCTCGTGGTACTCCAGCCCGTCGATCTCCACCAGCCGCGCCCGGTACCCGGAGAGCCGGCGCAGCACCTCGCCGGCCTTGTGGATGGCGTTGTCGCCGAGCCAGCTGCGCGCCGAGTGGGCGCGGACGCCGCCGAGCCGGACCTGCGCGCGCAGGGTGCCCTGGCAGCCGCCCTCGACGACCGCGCCGCTGGGCTCCATGAGCACCGCGAAGTCGGCGGCCAGCCAGTCGGGGTGGGCCTCGGCGAGGTGGCCGAGGCCGTTGCGGCTGGCCTCCACCTCCTCGCAGTCGTAGAAGACGAAGGTGAGGTCCCGGTTGGGCTCGGGCAGGGTGGCGGCGAGCCGGAGCTGCACGGCGACGCCGGACTTCATGTCCGAGGTGCCGCAGCCGTGGAGCAGGTCGCCCTCGACCCGGGAGGGCACGTTGTCGGCGATCGGCACGGTGTCGATGTGGCCGGCGAGCACGACGCGCTCGGCGCGGCCCAGGTTCGTCCGGGCGACCACGTTGTTGCCGTAGCGGTCGACCGTCAGGTGCGGGTGGGCCCGCAGGGCCGCCTCGATCGCGTCGGCGAGTGCCTGCTCGTCGCCGCTGACGGAGGGGAAGTCGACCAGCTGGGCGGTCAGCGCGCCGCCGTCGAGGGTGAGGTCCAGGGGCGTCTTCGGGCTGCTCATGGTTGCCCAGCCTAGTCCGCCGGGCGGCGCCCCCCGGAGCCATTCCGTGACACGGCGACGGCAACCGCCCGTCACCGCACATCCGTCCGAGTGGGTACGGTGTCGGTTCGGATGTGCTCGGCGAGAGGGGCGGCGGTGGCGACGCGAGAGGGCGGCGGCGGTGGCGAGGGTGCGGCGCCGCGGCGGCGCCGGCGGCCGCTGCGGGTGGTGCTGGTCGGGCTGCTGGTGCTGGCCGTGGTCGCGGTGGCGCTGTTCTGGCTGCGCGACAACAAGCTGCTGACGCCCGAGGGCTGCTCGGTGAAGACGCCGGCCGGCGAGGGCACGCTGGAGGTCCCGCAGGCGGCCAACGCGGCGACCATCGCCGCCGTCGCGCACGCCCGCGGCCTGCCGGACCGGGCGGTGACCATCTCGCTGGCCACCGCGATGCAGGAGTCCAAGATCCGCAACCTGTCCGGCGGCGACCGCGACTCGGTGGGCCTGTTCCAGCAGCGGCCCTCGCAGGGCTGGGGCACCGTGCAGCAGATCATGGACCCGGTCTACGCGACCAACAAGTTCCTGGACGGCCTGGTCAAGGTGCCCGGCTACACCCGGCTGCCGCTGACCGACGCGGCCCAGCAGGTGCAGAAGAGCGGCTACCCGCAGGCCTACGCCAAGCACGAGACCAAGGCCACCCTGCTGGCCTCCGCGCTGACCGGCCGCGAGGCGGCCTCGCTGAACTGCGTGGTGCACGACTTCGCCGAGCCGGACACCGACGGGGAGAGCGCCGCGCCGGCCGCCCAGGCCGGGGCCACCGCGGGCGCCGCCGCACCGGCCCGCCCGGACCGGGCCCAGGTGCTGAGCGACCGGGTGCGCCGGGAGTTCGGCCGGACGGTGACCCCGGCCACCGGCTACGCGTCCACGATCAAGGGCGCGGAGAACGCCGTCTCGCTGACCCCGGACCCGACCGCCTCCACCGACTCCGGCCCGGACGCCGAGCGGCAGAGCGGCTGGGCGGTGGCGCACTGGGCGGTGACGCAGGCCCAGAAGCTGGGCATCGAGACGGTCGCGTACGACGGGAAGATCTGGCGGCAGGCGAAGTCCGAGGACGGCTGGAAGCCGCAGCCGACCGGAACCTCGACCACGCTGGTGCTGGTCTCGCTGGCCGCCCCCGCGAAGGGCTGAGGGCGCCGCTCCCGGGCGGTTGACGCACTGGTGTCCGGGTTGCCGCCGCCCGGGTGATTCGCGTCAATCCGGGTGGACGGCCCACCCGCCGGGACCGGCGGGGCGCAGAACCGTCACTCCCCTTGGGCCGTCCTGGACCCGCGCCCCCGGCCCGGGGCCCGCACCGGCTCCCCGCACGGTCCGACCGTCCGATCGTCGGACCGGCGTTTTCCTTGCACGGCCCGAAACCTTCTGGCTTCTCAAGCGGTAACAATCCCGTCCGCCCGGCGGACGGAACGGACCCAGACCCTCCGAGGAGCCCCATGTCTCACCCCCTCACGCGCCGGATCGCCCAGGCCGCACTGCTCGTGGCGGCCGGCGCGACCCCGCTGGTCGCGGCCGGCTCCGCGTCCGCCGCCGACGCCCTGCTGCCGAAGGGCGACCTGGCCGCCCCGCTGGGCCAGCTCACCAACACCGACGCGGGGTCCACCCTGCAGCACACCACCCACCAGCTGGGCCAGGCCGCCGGCACCACCGGCGCCGCCACCGTCGCCGCGGGCGTGCCCGCCACCACCGACGCGACCGGCAGCATCATCGCCCAGCAGCTCCCCGAGGCGAACGAGAAGGCCGGCTCGCTGACCGCCCCGATCGACCAGACCGCCGCCACCACCGGCGAGCTCTCCACCATCACCCCGAAGGTCGCCCGGGCGCTGGCCGGCAAGCTCGGCGAGGCCGTCACCGGCAAGAGCGCCGCCCCGCAGCGCAGCGCCCAGGCCGGCCTCAGCCCGGTCGGCGGCCTCGCCGAGACCGGGAGCACGCTGACCGGCGCGGTCCCGGGCGGCAGCGGGGTCGCCCAGGCCGTCCCCAGCACCACCGCCGTCACCGACGCGCTGCCGATCGGCACCGTCACCCGGGCGCTGCCCTCCGGCCTGCCCGCCGCCGACCTGCTCGGCCTCGCCGAGCACGGCTCGGCCAACCGCCTCGGCGGCGCCGACCTCGGCCCGAACAGCCCGCTGAGCGGCCTGTCCGGCCTGACCGGCGCGCTCGGCCCGATCAGCGGCCTGCTGGGCGGCCTCAACGGCGGTTCCCTCAACGGCCTGCCGATCGGCTGAGCCCGCGTCGGCCGGGCCCGCCGCCCGCACGACGGCGAGGGGCCGGCGTCCGGAAACCCGGACGCCGGCCCCTCGTGCGTTCCCGCGCCGACCGCGCCGACCACGCCGACCACGCCGGCCGCGCGGGCCGGCGCACCGCTAGCGGGCGGCGGCCGCCGCCCGCAGCCGCTCCACGGCCGCGGCGACCCGCTCGTCGGTCGCGGTGAACGCGACCCGCACGAACCGCCCGCCCGCCGGACCGTAGAAGTCGCCGGGCGCCACCAGGATGCCCAGCGCGGCCAGCTCGGCCACCGTCTCCCAGCACGGCCGGTCCTGGGTCGCCCACAGGTAGAGGCTGGCCTCGGAGTGCTCGATCCGGAAGCCGTAGGCCTCCAGGGCCCCCCGCAGCGCCGCCCGCCGGGCCGCGTAGCGCTCCCGCTGCTCGGCCACGTGCGCGTCGTCCCCGAGCGCGGCGGCGGTCGCCGCCTGCACCGGGGCCGGCACGATCATGCCGCCGTGCTTGCGCACCTCCAGCAGCTCCCCGACCACCACCGGGTCGCCCGCCACGAAGGAGGCGCGGTAGCCGGCCAGGTTGGAGCGCTTGGACAGCGAGTGCACCGCGAGCAGGCCCTCGTGGCCGCCCTCGCCGCACACCTCGGGGTGCAGCACGGAGACCGGCTCGGCCTCCCAGCCGAGCTCCAGGTAGCACTCGTCGCTGACCAGCAGCGCCCGGTGCTCGCGCGCCCACTCCACCGCGCGGCGCAGCTCCCGCGCGCCGAGCACCCGCCCGGTCGGGTTGGACGGCGAGTTGACCCACAGCAGGCGCACCCGGGAGCCGTCCAGCTCGTCCACCGAGTCGTACTCGACCGGCTCGGCGCCGCACAGCCGCGCGCCCACCTCGTAGGTCGGGTAGGCCAGGCGCGGGTAGGCGACCTGGTCGCCGGGGCCGAGGCCGAGCTGCGTCGGCAGCCAGGCCACCAGCTCCTTGGAGCCGACGGTCGGCAGGACCGCCTGCGGGCCGATCCGGGCGCCGAGCCGGCGGCGCAGCCAGCCGGCGATCGCCTCGCGCAGCTCCAGCGGCCCCCAGACGGTCGGGTAGCCCGGGGTGTCGGTGGCCGCGGCGAGCGCCTTCTGGATCACCTCGGGCACCGGGTCGACCGGGGTGCCGACGGAGAAGTCGCAGAGCCCGCCGGGGTGGGCCAGCGCGGTCGCCTTGTACGGCTCCAGCTTGTCCCAGGGGAACACCGGCAGCAGGTCGGAAACGCGGCGCGCCGCCCCCGGGTGGCCCGGGAACGGCGCGTGCGTGCTGTTCTTGGTACTCACAGCTCAGTTGCCACCAGTCGTCAGTGGTCGGCGTTCTGCGGCGGCAGAGCGGCGATGAACGGGTGGTCGCGCTCGATCAGGCCGAGCTTCGAGGCACCGCCGGGCGAGCCGAGGTCGTCGAAGAACTCGACGTTCGCCTTGTAGTAGTCCTTCCACTCCTCCGGCGTGTCGTCCTCGTAGAAGATCGCCTCGACCGGGCAGACCGGCTCACAAGCGCCACAGTCGACACACTCATCCGGGTGGATGTAGAGCGATCGCTCGCCCTCGTAGATGCAGTCAACCGGGCACTCTTCGATGCACGCCTTGTCCTTGACGTCGACACAAGGCTGCGCGATGACGTAGGTCACGCTGTCGTTCCTCCTCGGAAGGGCTCGGCGGCCCATTCTGTTTTCTCGCGTGCGCGGGTGAGCGCGGCGTCGTCGATGCCCGCCCCTAGTATCGCGGGTCGGAGACCGCAAATGCACAGGAGGTGCCCAGATGGCCGCCGAAGGGCCGGTTCACGACCGTCCGGAGGTCCGGATAGATCGCTCTGACGTGGGCCGCAGGGTCAGTGTCCGGCGGCTCTCCGGGTTCACCGGCGACAACCGGCCAGTGTTCCGCGATGTGATCGGCGTGCTCGCATCCTGGGACGACGCCGGGCTCACGGTGGTGCCCCGCAGCGGCGGTCCGGTCTCCTTCGAGGAGAAGCTGCTGGTCGCGGGCAAGGCCGTGCCGCCCTTCCCGGCCCGGCGGGCGCCGCTGCCGCAGGCCGCTCCGGACGCGCTCCAGCGGACCGCCGCCCGCGGCTGGCCCGCCGTCGAGCAGGAGCCGCTGGGCGGGTGGACGCTGCGCGCCTCGGCCGGCTTCACCCGGCGCGCCAACTCCGTGCAGGCGCTCGGCGACCCCGGTGTGCCCCTCGACGAGGCGCTCACCACCGTGCGCGGGTGGTACGCGGCACGCGGGCTGCCGGCCTGGGTGGAGGTCACCGCCCCCGGCTCGCCGGAGGCGCTGCGCGCCGAGCTGGACGCGCTGGGCGCGCGGTACGCGCCGACCCTGGTCCGGGTCGCCGCGCTGGCACCGCTGAGCAGGCCCGGGGACCGGACCGGCCTGGAGCGGGTGCGCCTGTCCCGGACCGCCTCCCCCGGCTGGATGTCGCTGTACCGGCGGGTGACCGGCGACCCGGCGGCGGAGGAGGCCGCCCGCGCGGTGCTCCACGGCGGCCCCTCGGTCTGGTTCGCGACCGTCCACGACACCCCCGACCGCTCGGCCGGGGGCGACGCCGCCCCGCCCGTCCTGGCCATCGGGCGCTGCGTCGTCGACGGGCCGTGGGCCGGCTTCGGCGCCGTCGAGGTGGCGCCCCGGGCCCGCCGCCGCGGCCTGGCCACCGCGGTGATGGCGGTGCTCGCCGCCCGGGCCGCCGAGGAGGGCGCGAGCGGCGCCTACCTTCAGGTGGAGGCGGACAACGACGGGGCGATCGCGCTCTATGACGGATTGGGCTTCACGACCAGTCACACTTACCACTACGCGCTCCTGCCGCAGGGGTAGGGCGCCCCGCACCCGCCCGACCGTCCAGGAACCGCCTGACTGTCCGCCCGTCCTACGAAAGCCGCCGCCACCGCCGTGACCGAGCAGAGCAGAGCACGCTTCCGGACCGAGGCCCGGGCCGAGCACCCCGATCCGGTGCTGCTCTGCCTGCTCGCGGCCGCCGAGCACACCCACGCCCCCGATCCGGACGACCTCCAGGGGCCGCCCTCGGTCGACGCCCTGCTCGCCGCCTGCTCGGCGGCCCTGGAGCGGCACGCGGCCGCCGTCCGGCTCGCCGTGGCCGAGCGGGCGCCCGCCGGGCCGGAGGAGACCGCGGCCCTGCTGGCCGCCGTCCTCGGCGGGCGCGAGCGCTTCCACGGGCGGAAGTCCGACTACCGGCGGCTGGAGTCCTCGCTGCTGCCCGACGTGCTGCGGCGCCGGCGCGGGCTGCCGATCATGCTCGCGCTGGTCTGGTGCGCCGTCGCCCGGCGGGCCGGGCTCACCGCGCACGGCATCGCCCTGCCCGGCCACTTCGTCGTCGCGGTCGGCGGGCCCGCCGGCGGCGACGACTACGTCCTGGCCGACCCGTTCCACGGCGGCCGGCTGCTCGACCTCGACGACGTGGCCCGGCTGGTGCACGCCGCCGGACACGAGTTCACGCCCGAGCTGCTCACGCCCGCGCAGCCGCTGGACATCGTGCTGCGGGTGCTCGGCAACATCCGGACCTGGGCCGCCGACCGCCCCGAGCACGCCCGCACCCAGCTGTGGGCCACCGAACTCGCCCTGCTGCTCCCCCGCCACCCCGCCCAGCTGCGCCTCGAACGCGCCGAGCTGCTGGTGCGCACCGGCGACTTCCTGGGCGGGGCGGAGGAGATGGACGAGTACGCCGGGATCCTGGACGCCTTCGACCCGGACGCCGCCGCCAAGGTCCGCCAGGAGGCCAGGGCCGCCCGGCACCGGCTGAACTGAACGGCCCGGCCGGCTACAGCCAGCCCTTCTCGCGGGCGATCCGGACCGCTTCGGTGCGGTTGCGGGCACCGGTCTTCTGGATCGCCATCGAGAGGTAGTTGCGAACCGTCCCCTCGGACAGGTGCAGCCGCCCGGCGATGTCCGCGTTCACCGCGCCGTCCGCCGCGGCCGCCAGCACGTCCCGCTCGCGGGCCGTCAGCGGGTTCGCCCCCTCGGCCAGCGCGGCCGCGGCCAGCGCCGGGTCGATCACCCGCTCGCCGCGCAGCACCCGGCGGATCGCCTCGGCCAGTTCGGCGGCCGGCGCGTCCTTCACCAGGAAGGCGTCCGCGCCCGACTCCATCGCCCGGCGCAGGTAGCCGGGGCGGCCGAAGGTCGTCGCGATCACCACCTTGGTCTGCGGCCGCCGCTCGCGCAGCAGTGCCGCCGCCTCGATGCCGGTCATCCCCGGCATCTCGATGTCCAGCACCGCCACCTGCACGTCGTGCGCGACCGCCGCGTCCACCACCTCGTCGCCGCGGCCGACCTGGGCGACGACGTCGATGTCGCCCTCCAGCCCGAGCAGCGCGGCCAGCGCCTCCCGGACCATCCCCTGGTCCTCCGCCAGCAGCACCCGCACCGAGGGCCGGTCGTTCCGAATGTCACTCATGGCGCCCGACCCTACGGCGTACCGGCGGGCGGCGGCCCCTTGAGTCTCCCCCGGGGGGAGACGCCAGGCTGGGGGCCATGCGGGACGACGAGCTCCACCCCACCCTGTATTCCATCGGCGAGCTGGCCCGGCGCACCGGGCTGACGGTGAAGGCCGTCCGGTTCTACGCCGACGCCGGACTCGTCCCGCCCACCACCCGCACGCCGGCCGGCTACCGCCGCTTCGACGTGCACGCCCTGGCCCGGCTCGACCTGGTCCGCACCCTGCGGGAGCTGGGACTCGACCTGGCCACGGTCCGACGGGTGCTGGACCGTTCCGCCCCGCTGCGCGAGGTGGCCGCCGCGCACGCCGACGCGCTGGACGTGCAGATCCGCACGCTCCGGCTGCGCCGGACGGTGCTGCGGGCGATCGCCGAACGCGGCTCCACGACCGAGGAGATGAGACGCATGCACCAACTCGCGAAACTGTCCGACGCCGAACGCCGGCGCCTGGTCCACGACTTCATCGACGCCGTCTTCGGCGACCTGGACGCCAATCCGGAGTTCGTCGCGATGATGCGCGCCGCCATGCCGGAGCTGCCGGACGACCCGACCCCCGAACAGATCGACGCCTGGGTGGAGTTGGGCGAACTCGTGCAGGACGAGGACTTCCGCGCGGCGGTCCGCCGGATGGCCGTCCACCAGGCGGCCGAGCGGGCGGCGGGCGACGACACCGGCCTGCACGCCGCCCTCTCCGAGACGGTCCGCACCACCGTGACCGCCGCCGTCGCCGAGGGCATCGCCCCCGGATCCCCCGCCGCCGCCCCGGTCCTCGCCTCCCTCACCGCCGCCTACGCCGCCACCTTCGCCCGCCCCGACGACGCCGCCCTGCGGGCCTGGATCCTCGACCGGGTGGAGACCGCCGACGACCCCCGCGCCGAGCGCTACTGGCACCTGCTGGCCACCGTCAACGGCTGGCCGGTCCCGGAGAGCCTGCGCGAGGTCTCCGCCTGGTTCACCGCCGCCCTGCGGGCCTCGCTGGAGTAGGACGTCGGACCGGCCGACTTCCTGCTCCGCGGCCCGGAAACCCGGTTGCGCCCGCCCGGCTCCCGGGTGTGGCATGCGGGGGAGCAGCCGAGCGGGAGGCGGGCGGGGATGGGCGTGGAGTGGCGCGAGGCACTGCCGGACGACGATCCGGCGGCGGTCCTGGGCCTGGTGCGGCGGTGCCTGGCGGTGGACGGCGGGCTGCCGGTGACCGGCGAGCCCTCCTTCGTCGCCCGGCGCTACGGCGGGCCGGGGACGGTCCGGATCGGGGCGTACGAGGACGGGAGGCTGGTGGCCTGCGGCGCGGCGCGGCCCCTCGCCGGCCGGTGGGCGCTGGTGGGCGCGGTGGACCCGGACGCCCGGGGGCGGGGGCTCGGCGGGGAGCTGCTGGACCGGCTGATGCCGGCGGCGGGGACCGTCGTCCAGGTGGAGACGGAGGCGCTGACGCCCGCCACCGAGGAGCTGTTCCGCTCCCGGGGGCTGCGGCAGGTGTTCGCGGAGGACGTCTTCCGGCTGGGGCCCGAAGCGCCGCTGGAGTGGGCCGCCCTGCCGGCCGGGGTGCGGGTGGCGCCGTGGGGCGAGGAGACCCGGGGGGCGTTCTACCAGGCCTACTGCGCGTCCTTCGCCGACCGGCCGGGGTTCCCCGGCCTGACGCTGGAGCAGTGGGCGGACTGGCTGGTCGAGGACGACTTCCGGCCCGCCGCCTCGCTGGTGGCGCAGGACGCCGACGGCACCCCGGTCGGGTTCGTGGCCTGTGCCGAGGGGTTCCTGGTGCAGGTCGGGACGGTGCCCGGCCGGCGCCGGCAGGGGCTCGGGCGGGCGCTGGCCGTGGCGGCGCTGGAGCGGCTGCGGGCGGCCGGGGACCAGGAGGTGTTCCTGGACGTGAACGTGAACAACCCGGCCTCGGCGGCGCTGTTCCGGGAGCTGGGGTTCACCCGCGTCACCCGGCGGGCGCGGTTCGAACGTCCGTAGCCGCCGGCCCCACCCCGGCGGCGCGGGCCTCGGTGAAGGCGGCGCACGGGATCAGCGAGAGGAGCAGGACGACGAGCACCACCGCGACAGGCTTCGGCATGCCCGTCATGCTGCCCGCGCCCGGGATCGGCGGCGCCGTGCCGGGGGGTGCGGGGCGCCGAGTTCCTCCGCCCGGACCAGCCCGTCAGGGCCGGGTCGGCACCGACGCCGTCCGCAGCGGCACCGAGGCCCGCAGCCGGAAGCCCCGGCCCCGCTCCCCCGGCCCGGTCTCCAGCCGCCCGCCGACCAGCGCCAGCCGCTCCTCCAGCCCGGACAGCCCGTTGCCCGGGTGGGACTTGCCCGGTCCGGGACCGTCGTCGGTGATCTCCAGGACGGCGAACCGCTCGCCGCTGCCCTCCCAGGTCTCGTCGGCCCGCACGGTGCAGACGGTGGCGCCCTCGCCGTGCCGGACGACGTTGGTGACCGCCTCGCGCAGTGCCCAGGCCAGCGCGCCCGCCTCCTCCGGGGCCAGGCCGGGCCAGGCGTCGAGCAGTTCCGGCGCCGCCTCCAGGCCGATCCGGGCGGCCGCCAGCGCGGTGCGGGCGGTCGCGAGCTCGACCGGCAGGGTGGGCCGGCGGAAGCCGGTGACCGCCTCCCGGACGTCGACCAGCGACTGCCGGGCGACGTTCTCGATGTCGGCGACCTGCGCCCGCGCCGCCTCGTCCTTGCCCGCGTCCATGAACCGCCCGGCCAGCTCGCTCTTCAGGGTGATCAGCGACAGCGAGTGCCCCAGCAGGTCGTGCAGGTCGCGGGCGAGCCGCAGCCGCTCCTCCGAGGCGGCCAGGTGGGCGACGGCGGCCCGGGCCTCGCGCAGTTCCCGCATGGCGGCGACCAGGCGCTGCAGACCGGTCATCGCGGCGCCGGAGAGGAAGGCGCTGAGGGTGAAGGTCCACACGTTGTCGGCGTCGGCGTGGGTCAGCAGCCCGACGGTGGCGGTGAGCGCCGCCATGGCCAGGAGCGCGCGCAGGGCGTAACGCGCCGGCGTGATGATCGCGACGCACACCGAGGCGTAGATGAACAGGGTCAGGAAGGCGTCACCGAGCACGAAGGCGGAGGCGACCGCCAGCGCCACCATCGTCGCGACGATCACCCGGCAGGCCCTCGGCCGCATGCCCGCCAGCGAACGGAAGACCACCAGCAGGACGTAACCGCCCACGAAGGCCGCCAGACAGGTCCAGCCGAGCACCCGGGCGGCGGTGCCGTGACCGCCGTCCAGCAGGTTGCCCACCGGGTACGCCAGGTAGATCATCCACAGCAGCATCCAGGAGACCTTGACCAGCAGCTGCCGCCCGGTCTCCACCGGTGCCCCGGGGACGTTCATGAACGACGCCCGCGCCGCACCCGCCTCCGGGTGCTCGTCGGCGGGGCGGGTCGGGCGCGGGTCGCTCATACCGGTCATCATGCCTGCCGGGTGTCACGGCGGTACAGGGCCGCCGCGGCGGTGGCGAACACCGCGAGGAAGGCGGCCAGCCCGGCGACGGCGGCGGTGTCCAGGGCGTGCCCGGGTTCGGTGAAGGCGGCCAGCCGGTTGTAGAGGTAGACCGGGTCGAAGCGGGCGAACCGTTCCAGCGACCCGCTCACCGGGAACCACGTGCCGCCGAACAGGGCCATCGCCATGTAGGTGATCATCACGATGGTCTGCACCGAGTCCGGCGCGGCCGCGTAGCCGAGCGCCACCCCGAGCGCGGCGAAGACGAAACTGCCGAGCCAGAGCGCGGCCGCCAGCCCGGCCCACTGCCCGGCGTCCAGCGAGACGCCCTGGCTCGCGCCGACCGCGAAGACCACCAGGATCGCGGGCAGCGTGGTCACCGCGCTCGCCGCGATCTTGCCGAGGGTGTACGCCCGGCCGGGCAGCGCGGTCAGCCGCAGCTGGCGCACCCAGCCGCTCCTGCGCTCCAGCGAGATCCGCTGCGCGCTGCCGGTCAGCACCGCGCCGACCGCGCCGAAGGTGGCCATCGAGACCATGAAGTACGTCTTCACCGGCAGGCCTCCGGCGAGGTCGCTGCCGCCGTAGGCGTGGATGAAGAAGACGTACATCAGCGCCGGGTAGGCGATGGTGAAGAGCAGGTAGCGGCGGTTGCGGAAGGTCCGCAGGATCTCCAGCCGGATCAGGGTGGTCATCGCGCACGCTCCAGGGCGGATTCGGCGGATTCGGCGGACTCGGCGGACGCTGCGGACCGGGCCGACTCGGCGGCGTCCTGCTCGCCGGTGATGGTCAGGAAGGCCTGCTCCAGGCCCAGGCCGGTGACCTCCAGACCGCGCGGGTACAGGCCCGCCCGGTAGAGGGCGGCGACGGCGGCGTCCGCGTCGGCGGTGCGGATCCGCACCGTCCGCACGCCCGGCACCCGGGCCGTGAGCTCCAGCCCCTGGACACCGGGCAGCCGGCGCAGCGGGCCCTCGTCGAACGGGCCGTCCGCCTCGTGCAGCTCGAAGGTGACCCGGCGGGCACCGGCCCGGGCCTTGATCTGCGCGGAGCTGCCGTCGGCGATCAGCCGGCCGCGGTGCAGGACGAGGACGCGGTCGGCGATCGAGTCCGCCTCCTCCAGGTAGTGGGTGGCGAACAGCACGGTGCGCCCGGCGTCGGCCTGCGCCCGCATGCTCGCCCAGAAGGCCTGCCGGACCGGGACGTCCATGCCGGTGGTGGGTTCGTCCAGGACGATGAGGTCGTTGGCGCCCGCGACGGCGAGCGCGAAGCGGACCCGCTGCTCCTGGCCGCCGGAGAGCCGGTCGACCCGGCGCTCGGCGAGTTCGGTGATGCCCGCGTCGGCGAGCACCTCGGCGACCGCCCGGCCGCGCGGGTGCACGTCGCAGGCGAGCCGGACCAGTTCGCGGACCTTGACGTCGGTCATCAGGCCGCCGCTCTGCAGCATCGCGCCGACCCGGCCGGCCGTGATCGCGGCGCGCGGGGCGCCGCCGAACAGCGTGACGCTGCCGCGGTCGGGCTCGCGCAGGCCGAGCAGCAGGTCGAGGCTGCTGGACTTGCCGGCCCCGTTCGGGCCGAGCAGGGCGACCGTCTCGCCCGGCCGCAGGACGAGGTCGAGGCCGTCCACGGCCCGTACCCGCCCGTAACTCTTGCTGACGCCCCGGAAGGCGGCGACTTCTCCCGCACCCATGGCCCGGTCCTCCCTGCTGGTGCCGTGCTTGCCCCCTCAGGGTCCCGCCGGGCCGGGGTGCGGCGGCAGTGGCCGCCGTCGTGGGGGGGGGGGGGGGTAACGGGAGCGGCGCGGGCGACGCCCCGGGGAGCGCGGCGCGCCCCCCCCCGGGGGGGGGGCGGGGCCCGGGGGGGGGGGGGCCCGCGG
>NZ_JBHVTL010000013.1:0-149464 GCF_042884635.1 Kitasatospora sp. NPDC058115 | reverse complement strand
CCTGCGGCTCGCCGCGCCGGCGGGCCGGGGCTGGGTCGTCGTGTCCGGGCGGGGGCCCTTCCCCCCCCCCCTCTGCCCGCAGACCCCCCCCCCCCCCACGACCCGGGTCACGGCCCGGGTCACGGCCCGGGCGGGCCGGCGGCCCCGGGGTTGTCGGACCCGGCGGCTAGCGTGGAGCGCACATCGAGGCCGGACCGGTCGACCCCGTGCGGGTACACGCGGCCAAGGGGGAGCGGGATGGGTACACCCCGGCACCGCTCGTCCGCGGGCCCGGGTTCCCTGATCCGGCCCCGCTCCCCCTCCCCGGCCGCTCAGCCGCCGAGCGACTTCCTCACGAAGTCGACCTGGAGCAGCAGCAGGTTCTCCGCGACCTCCTCCTGCGGCGTCATGTGGGTGACGCCGGACAGCGGCAGCACGGTGTGCGGACGCCCCGCCGCGAGCAGCGCCGAGGACAGCCGCAGGGTGTGCGCGGCCACCACGTTGTCGTCGGCGAGCCCGTGGATGATCATCAGCGGGCGCTCCAGGCCGGCCGCGTAGCCGGTCAGCGAGTTGTCCTCGTACACCTGCGGCACCTCGGCCGGGTGGCCCAGGTAGCGCTCGGTGTAGTGGGTGTCGTACAGCCGCCAGTCGGTGACCGGCGCGCCCGCGACCGCCGCGTGGAAGACGTCCGGGCGGCGCAGCACGGCGAGCGCGGCGAGGTAGCCGCCGTACGACCAGCCGCGGATCGCGACCCGCCCGAGGTCGAGCGGGAACTCCCCGGCGAGCGCCGTCAGCGCGTCCACCTGGTCGTCCAGGGTGGCCCCGGCGAAGTCGTGGTGGATCGACTTCTCCCAGGCCGGCCCGCGCCCGGGGGTGCCCCGGCCGTCGGCGACCACGACCGCGAAGCCCTGGTCGGCGAACCACTGGGAGTTGAGGTGCGGGTTGTGGGCCTGGACGACGCGCTGGCCGTGCGGGCCGCCGTAGGGGTCCATCAGGACGGGCAGCAGGCCGTCCCGCTCGCGGTCGTAACCGGTGGGCAGGAAGACCGCGGCGGGGATGCGCCGCTCGCCGGCGAAGCGGAACACCGGACGGGCGGTGATCACCGGGGTCTCGGCGTGCGAGGCGATGACGGCGACGTCGTCCACCACCACGCCCTCCGGCAGGTCCCGGGCGACCTGCACCAGGGTGCCGGGCACATCGGGCTCGGCGGTGGCCCGCACGGTGACGCCGGCCGCGTGCACGGCGGTGGTGACGGAGGTGAAGGGGCGGCCGTTGGCGGACTCCCAGGCCAGCCGCTTGCCGTCGTGGCTGATCCGGCCGACGGCGATCCAGCCCGGCTCGGGGTCGGTCTCGGCGGCGCCGCCGGAGGCGGTGAAGAAGACCTCGTCGGCGGTGACCGCGAGCACCGAGCGCAGGTGCAGGTCGGGCCCGGTGACGGTCCGGTCGCCGATCACCAGCGACCGCGCGCCGGACTCGTCGGAGATCCGCACCAGCCCGCCGTCCGGGGTCCAGGCCGGGACGCCCTGGAACAGCTCCAGCCAGACGTCGTCGCGCTCCTCGTGCAGCACCTCGGTGGCGCCGGTGGCGACGTCCAGGCCGAGGGTCCGCTGGACGCGCTGGTCGCGGGACTGGACGAGCAGCAGCGGCACGCCGTTCCTGGACCAGTGCACCCGGGCCAGGTAGGGGAAGGCCGCGCGGTCCCAGACCACCTCGGTGCGGGTGCCGTCCAGGCCGAACAGCCAGAGGCCGACCTCGGCGTCGGCGGTGCCGGCGGCCGGGTAGGCGATCTCCGCGGGCTCGCGGTCCGGGTTGGCCGGGTCGGCGATCCACCAGCGGCCGACCGGGGTGTCGTCGGCCCGCTCGACGAGCAGCAGGTCGCTGTCCGGGGACCACCAGTGGCCCCGGTCGCGGCTCATCTCCTCCTGGGCGATGAACTCGGCCTGGCCCCACGTCACGTTCGGCCCGTCGGGCCGGGCGAGGGCGCGGTCGCCGGTGCCGTCGACGCGGGTGAGCCGCAGCTCGCCGGAGGTGGTGGCGTACGCGACGTGGGTGCCGTCCGGGGACGGTCGCGGGTCGAGCAGCGGGCCCTCGGCGGGCAGTTCGGTGGCGGTGCCGGCGACCAGGTCGGCGACGAACAGCCGGCCGGAGAGCGCGAAGGCGGCGAGCCGGCCGGCGCCGTCCAGGGCGTAGCCGACGATGCCGGCCGAGCCCTCGCGGCTGCGTTCGCGGCGGGCCTTCTCGGCCGGGGAGAGGTCCTCCTCGCCGCCGCCGAGCAGCGCGGCCGGGTCGGCGGCGATCCGCTCCTCGCCGGTGGCGGTGTCGAGGGTCCAGAGCAGGTTGGCACGGTCGCTGCCGGAGGACGACCGCAGGAAGACGACCCGGGAGCCGTCGGGTGCGACGGAGAACGACCGGGGGGCGCCGACGGTGTAGCGCAGGGTGCGCGCGTACTGCCTCGGGAAGGTGTCCGCTGAGGTGTGGGTGGTCATGGCACCAGACCCTACGACCCGGGGTCGGCCGATGGTGATCACTCGTTCGGAGCATCGGCCGCAAGTACGCCCGGACGGGTCCCGCACCCCCTCCGACCGGCCCATGCGCCCCGTGAGTGCAACCGTGCCCCGGGGTGTGCGGACTCACCCAGCGTCATGACTCCCTCACTCTTCGGGTATGACTGGTGCACGAGTGCTCGCCAGGCCCCGAGGAGTGTGAGCCGCCATGGCCCTGTCCATCTCCGCCGCCATGCTGATGCTGGTCATCGTGGTGGTGCTGATCCGCCGCTCCGGTCTGAAGCTGGCGCACGCGATCGTCTGCGCGCTGCTCGGCTTCTACCTGGCGTCCAGCTCCATCGCCCCCTCGATCAGCCAGGTCACCAGCAACCTCGCCGGGATGATCAACGGCCTGCGGCTCTGACCCGCCGCGTGCGGTCACCGGGCCGGCGCCCCGGTCGTTAGGCTTCCTCCCATGACCTCGACCTCCGGCCGCCGCCTGCTCCTGGTGCACGCGCACCCCGACGACGAGTCGATCAACAACGGCGCGACGATGGCCCGGTACGCCGCCGAGGGCGCCCACGTCACCCTGGTGACCTGCACCCTCGGCGAGGGCGGCGAGGTGATCCCGCCGGAGCTGGCCCACCTGACGGCGGATCGGGACGACCGGCTCGGCGCGCACCGGATCGGCGAGCTGACGGAGGCGATGGCGGCGCTCGGGGTCACCGACGTCCGCTTCCTGGGCGGCCCGGGGCGCTACCGCGACTCCGGGATGATGGGCGTGCCCGACAACGACGTGCCCGGCTGCTTCTGGCGGGCCGACGTCGACGAGGCGGCCGGCCGGCTGGTGGCGGTGGTCCGCGAGGTGCGCCCGCAGGTGCTGGTCACCTACGACGAGCAGGGCGGCTACGGCCACCCCGACCACATCCAGGCGCACCGGGTCGCGATGCGCGCCCACGAGCTGGCCGCCGACCCGGCGTACCGGCCCGAGCTGGGCCCGGCCTGGCGGATCGCCAAGGTGTACTGGAACCGGGTGCCCCGGTCGGTGCTCGAACGGGCCCTCGCCGAGACCGCCGAGAAGGCGCCGTTCCCGGGCGTGGCCGTGCCCGCGGACGTGCCCGGGGTGGTGGACGACGCGCTGGTCACCACGACCCTGGACGGCACCGCGTACGCCGGCCGCAAGGCCGCCGCGATGGCCGCGCACGCCACCCAGATCACCGTGGACCCCACCGGCGCGTTCTTCGCGCTCTCCAACCACCTGGGCCAGCCGCTGCTCGTCACCGAGTACTACCAGCTGGTGCGCGGCCAGGCCGGGCCGCGGCTGCCGGAGGACGACCTGTTCGCCGGCCTGGACCTTTCCCCCGCGCCCGCCGCGGCCTCCGAGGAGCGTGCCCGATGACCCCGCCCGCCCCCGCCCGGCCCGCCCGCCGCTCGGTCCCGGCGACCGTCCTCGGCACCCGCGAGGAGCGGCTGAAGGAGCCCCAGCCCCCGCGCGGGGCACGGATCGCGGCCTACGTCCTGCTCTTCCCGCTGGGTTTCGCGGTGTCGGTGTGCGGAGCATTCGTGCAGGCCTTGTGGCCGCCCGTGGGAGTCCTGCTGGCGCTCGCCGCCACCGCCGCGACCTTCTACGGCGGCCTGCGGGTGACCGGCACCCGGCTCGGCGCGGCCGTCCCGGCGGGCGGCTGGTTCCTGGCGCTGCTGCTGGTGATGGTCCCCCGCCCGGAGGGGGACAACGTGCTCTGGACCAACGCCACCTCGCTCGCCTGGCTGTTCACCGGCTCGATCCTCGGCGTGATCTGCGCCACCCTGCCGACCCGGGCCGGCTGGTTCCCCGGTGTGGCGGGCCCACCCCGCTGACCCGGGCGGGCACCCGCGTACGGTGGCCGGTACGACGGGCAGTCAGCACCGCCCGGTCGTACTCTCATACCGGAGGAACCGGACGTATCGGGATCTCTCCGAACCGGTTCACCGGCCGGTTCTTCCCAGTATGGTGGTGCCGCAGAACGCCGTACCCGACGCCGCCCGCCAGGTCCGGCGCCGACGAACCGCGGTCGCGCCGCACGGCCCGGCCCGCGAACCCGGAGCAGAGCAGCATTGAGCAGCCGCGAATCTGACAACGCCCACCCGACGCCTCGGCGCACGGGCCCGGACGCCTACCCGTCGGGCACCCCGCCCTACGGCACACCGGGCTTCCCCGGCGGCGACCGCACGGGCGGCGCCGGCGCCGCCAAGGGCTCGGCTCCGGAGGGCGAGGACGAGAGCCCGAAGACCGAGACCACCCTCACCACCCGGGTGCGGATCAACATTCCGGGCTCGCGCCCGATCCCGCCGGTGGTGGTCCGCAGCACCGTCAAGAACGAGGACGGCGGCGGCGAGGACACCCCGGCGCCCGCCCCCGAGCCGGCCGGCCCCCGGCACCGCTCCGCCGCACCCGCCTCCCCGGTGCTCGGCGTGATGGACGGCGGCGGCCACGGAGCCACCCCGCCCAACCTGCCGCCGGAGTGGCAGATCCCGCCGGCCACCTCCGAGGCCGAGTCCACCGGTGCGTGGTTCCGCCCGCGGCAGAAGAAGGCCCCGGCCGCCGAGGGCACCGCCCCGGCCCCGGCGACCGCCGCCGCGGCCGCCACCGCCGGACCCGCCGCCGCGCCCGCCGCGCCTCCCGCCCGGGCCAACGGCGCCCGCCCGCAGAACGGTCGGCCGCAGGCCGAGCGCCCCGCCGCGGCCGCCCCCGCCGCGCCCCGCGCGAACGGCCGCACGGTGCCCGCCCAGGCCCAGGCCCCCGCGCCGCACCCGAACGGCGTGCCCGCCGCCCCGTACGGCGCCGCCCCGCAGCCGCCCGCCGACGAGGTCGGCGTCTACGCCAACCCCGCCGAGCTGTTCGCCGCGTCGGCCCCGGCCGACCCGTACGCCCCCGCCGACCCGTACGCCCCGGCCGACCCGTTCGGCGGCCGGCCGCCCCAGGCCCCCGGCGGGCCCGGCGCGCCGAGCCCCGAGGACACCTCGGTCGACGGCTTCGCCCCGATCCGCGACGACGCCCCGGCCGCCCCCATATCCGGCGCGCCCGCCGGCCCGGCCGCCCCCGGCGGTGCCCCGCAGCCCGGTCTCTTCCCGGGTGCCCCGGCCGGCGCCGACCCGTTCGCCGCCCAGCGCCCGCCCGCCGCCGCGAACGGCGCCCCGGCTCCCGGCGGTCTCTTCCCCGGGGCCCCCGGCCGCCAGGGCGAGCCCGCCGCCGACCCCTTCGGGACCACCCTCCCGCACCCCGAGGGCGCACCCGGCGCCCCGGCCCCCGGCGCCCCGGCGGCCGCCCCCGCCCCCGCCGCGGACGGCCCGTCCGGCCCGAAGCCGGCACCCGCCGCCGCCAAGCCCGCGCCGGCCCCCAAGCCCCGGCCGAGCGCCGCCAAGAAGCTGGTCAAGCTCGCCACCTACGCCGTCGTCGGCGTGGGCTTCCTCGGCGCCGCCGCCTACGGCACCGGGCTGATGCTGAACCAGTCCGACGTCCCCAAGGGCACCGTGGTGCTCGGCACGGACATCGGCGGCAGCAGCCGGGACCAGGCCATCCACCAGCTCGACGAGAGCGTCGGCAAGGCCGGCCAG
The DNA here is from genome assembly GCF_042884635.1 of Kitasatospora sp. NPDC058115. Taxonomy (NCBI): domain Bacteria; kingdom Bacillati; phylum Actinomycetota; class Actinomycetes; order Kitasatosporales; family Streptomycetaceae; genus Kitasatospora; species Kitasatospora sp. NPDC058115. The sequence continues at coordinate 143,408 of NZ_JBHVTL010000013.1, read as the reverse complement.
CAGCCGGTCAAGCTGAAGGTCGGCGAGCAGACCGTGGACCTCGACCCGGTCGCCGCCGGGCTCGCCTTCGACACCACGGCCACCGTGGACAAGCTCGCCCAGCACTCCTACAACCCGCTGGACGTCCTCAAGTCGCTCAAGGGCGACGAGAAGGCCGTACCGCCGGAGGTCAAGGTCGACCGGGCCAAGCTGAAGTCCGCGCTGGACGCGCTGGCCGGCGGCAGCGGACAGGGCCTCCAGGAGGGCTACGTCAAGTTCGCCGAGAACGGCGAGACCGTCGTCGTCCCCGGCCGGGCCGGCCAGGCGGTGGACTCCGCCTCCGCCGTGGACCTGGTCGACGCGGCCTACCGCGACCGCGCCGCCGGCAAGGCCGAGCAGCCCGTCGCCCTGGCGGTGACCGCCGCCCAGCCGAAGACCTCCGCACAGGCCCTCCAGGGCGCCGCGGACACCCTCGGCAAGTCCGCGATGAACGGCCAGATCCACATCGTGGCCGGGACCAAGAAGTTCGACTTCGGCCCGAAGACCGCCGCGGTGGCGCTCACCCTGGTCCCGGACGCCAACGGCAAGTTCGTGCCCAAGTGGGACCTCGACGCGCTCAACCGCCAGCTGGTCGCCGGCGGCTTCGACAAGGTGAAGACGAAGAAGAACGGCCAGCTCGTCCCGATCACCCCGCAGGACGTCGCGGACCAGATCACCGCGCTGCTGGACAAGACCGGCGACCGGGACCGCACCTACAAGTTCCCGGCCTGACCGAACCGTTATCGACGGGCGGGCCCCGATCCGGGCCCGCCCCTCGACAACCCCGCATCCCGGTCAGCAAGATGTGTCGCCTGTCGTCCGCCACATCCGCCCCGGGAGAACCACCATGGGCCGCCACCCGTACCGCCGCACGGCCCTGCTCGCCGGCCTCACCGCGCTCTCGCTCTCGCTGACGCTCTGTTCCTGCGGCCCCGGCAGCGGCTCCGGCGCCGGGGCCCGCGGCCTGCCGAGCGCGGTCGAGAGTCCGAAGCTCACCGCCGTCGACATCAACCCGCACGACCGCGCCGAGCTGCGCCAGGGCGGCACCCTGCGGATGGCGATCCCCCAGTACTCCAGCCAGTGGTCGCCGATCCAGACCGACGGCGGCGAGACCTCCACCATCGCCGTCATGAAGCCGCTGCTGCCGACCTTCTTCCGCTCCGACGCGGCCGGCACCCAGACCCCCAACCCGGCCTATCTGCAGGACGCGCACGCCGAGCAGCGGGACGGCCGGCAGGTCGTGGTCTGGACGCTGAACCCCAAGGCCCGCTGGTCCGACGGCACGCCGATCACCTGGCGCGACATCGAGGCCAACTGGCGGGCGCTGAACGGCAAGGACCCGGCGTACCGGGCGGCCAGCAGCACCGGCTTCGAGCAGGTCTCCGCGGTCGAGCGCGGCAAGGACGACTACCAGGCCGTGATGGTCTTCGAGCGGCCGTACTCCGAGTGGCAGTCGATGTTCAACGGCGCCGCCAACGCCCCGCTGCTGCCGGCCTCCAAGGTCGCCACCCCCGAGCTGTTCAACACCGCCTACCTGGAGGCGATCCCGGTCACCGCGGGCCCGTTCAAGGTGGAGCGGATGGACCGGGCCGCGCAGACCGTCACCCTGGTCGCCGACCCGGCCTGGTGGGGCGACAGACCGCTGCTGGACCGGATCGTGTTCCGCGCCATGGTGCCCAACACGATGGCCGCCGCCTTCAACAAGGGCGAACTCGACCTGTTCAACAACGGCCCGGACGTGGCCGGCTACCAGCTGATCCGCAGCACCCCGGGCGCCGCCGTGCGGCGGGCCGGCGGGCCCGACTTCCGGCAGTTCACGCTGAACAGCCGCAGCCCCGCGCTCACCGACCCGGTCGTCCGCCAGGCGCTCTTCCAGGCGATCAACCGGGACACCATCGCCCGCTCCGACCTCGCCGGGCTGGACTGGCCCACGGTCACCCTCAACAACCACCTGCTGGTGGCCAACCAGAACGCCTACCGGGACAACTCCCTCGGCCTCAGCCGCTACGACCCGGCCGAGGCGGCCCGCAAGCTCGACGGGGCCGGCTGGAAGCTCGACGGCGACGTCCGCCGCAAGGACGGCAGGGAGCTCAACCTGCGGATGGTCATCCCGGCCGGCGTCACCCAGGCCCAGAACGAGGCCACCGTCGCCACCGGGATGCTCAAGGAGGTCGGCGTCAAGGTCACCACGGTCACCGCCAGCCCCAACGAGTTCTTCGACAAGTACGTCAACCGGCGGGACTTCGACATCGCCGCCTACTCGCTGTTCGGCACACCGTTCCCGGCCAGCGGCAACCGGACCAACTTCGCCACCAACGGCGGCACCAACCACTCCCAGGCCGGCAGCCCCGCGGTGGACGCCGCGTTCGACCGGGCGGCCGCGGCGACCGACGCGGCCGGCACCTTCGAGGCCATCAACCAGGCCGACGGCGAGCTGTGGAAGGTGGCCGGGATGCTGCCGCTCTACCAGCGTCCGCAGCTGTTCGGCGCCCGCGCCGACCTCGCCAACATCGGCGCCCAGGGCCTGTCCGACATCGTGTGGGAGAACGTCGGCTACCAGAAGTGACGTTTCCCCCGGAGCCCCGCCGCACGGCCGGGGCCCCGGAGTCCGGCCGGACTCCGGGGCCCCGGGCCCTCGTGGACGCGCTCAGCCCGAGCCGATCACGTCCCGCACCTCCGCGAAGTGACAGGCCGACTCGTGCGCGGCCGGTCCGCTCAGCGCCGACGGCACGGCCAGCAGCGGCACTTCGGTCGCACAGCGCTCCTCGGCCTTCCAGCAGCGGGTGCGGAAGCGGCAGCCGGACGGCGGGTTGGCCGGCGAGGGGATGTCCCCGGTGAGCAGGATCCGCTCCCGGCCCTCCCGCCCGGTCGGGTCGGGCACCGGGACGGCGGAGAGCAGCGCCTGGGTGTACGGGTGGGTCGGGTGGGAGTAGATCTCCTCCTCCGTGCCGATCTCGACCATCGTGCCGAGGTACATCACGCCGACCCGGTCGGAGATGTGCCGCACGATCGAGAGGTCGTGGGCGATGAACATGTAGGACAGCTGGAAGTCGTTCTGGAGCTGCTCCAGCAGGTTGATCACCTGCGCCTGCACCGAGACGTCCAGCGCCGAGACCGGCTCGTCGCAGATGATGATCTCGGGCTTGAGCGCCAGGCCGCGGGCGATGCCGATGCGCTGGCGCTGGCCGCCGGAGAACTGGTGCGGATAGCGGTTGATGTACTCCGGGTTGAGGCCGACGACGTCCAGCAGGTCCTGGACGGCCTTGCGGCGGTCGCCCTTGGGCGCCACCTCGGGGTGGATCTCGAAGGGCTCGCCGATGATGTCGCCGACCGTCATCCGGGGATTCAGCGAGGTGTACGGGTCCTGGAACACCATCTGGATGTTCCGCCGCACCGCCTTCAGCCCGGCCCCGGAGAGCCGGGTGATGTCCTCGCCCTTGAACCGCACCTGGCCCGCGGTGGCCTTCTCCAGGTGCATCAGCACCTTGGCCAGCGTCGACTTGCCGCAGCCGGACTCACCGACGATCCCGAGCGTCTCGCCCTTGCCCAGGTCGAAGGAGACGCCGTCCACCGCCCGGACCGCGCCGACCTGCTTCTTGAAGACGATGCCCTGGGTCAGCGGGTAGTGCTTGACCAGGTCCCTGACCTCCAGGATGGGCTCAGCCATGGAGGGTCTCCTTCCAGAAGTGGCAGGCGCTCCGGCGGCCCGGCAGGTCGGCCCCCTGGGCGTCCAGCACCGCCGTCAGGCGCGGGGGTTCGGTGCGGCAGACGTCCTGGGCCCGGTCGCAGCGGGGGTTGAACGCGCAGCCGTCCGGGATGCGCAGCAGGCTCGGCGGCAGGCCCTGGATGGCGTAGAGGTTCTGGCCCTTCTGGTCCAGGCGCGGGATCGAGTTGAGCAGGCCCCGGGTGTACGGGTGGGCCGGGCGTGCGTAGAGCTCGTGCACGGGCGCCGTCTCCACGATCCGGCCCGCGTACATCACCGCGATCTTGTCGGCGACGTCCGCGACCACGCCCAGGTCGTGGGTGATCAGGATCAGGCCCATGTTGAACTCGGCCTGGAGTTCGGCCAGCAGGTCCATCACCTGGGCCTGCACGGTGACGTCCAGGGCCGTGGTGGGCTCGTCCGCGATGATCAGGTCCGGCTCCAGCGCCAGCGCCATGGCGATCATGATGCGCTGGCGCATGCCGCCGGAGAACTGGTGCGGGTAGTCGTTGACCCGCTGCCGGGCGGCGGGGATGCGCACCCGCTCCATCAGCTCGACGGCCTTCTCCTTGGCCTCCTTGCGGCCGGCGCCCTGGTGCACCCGGAACATCTCGCCGAGCTGGTAGCCGACGCTGAGCACCGGGTTGAGCGAGGAGAGCGCGTCCTGGAAGATCATCGCGATCTTCCGTCCGCGCACCGCCCGCCGGGCCTTGGGGGCCATGGTGAGCAGGTCCTGGCCCCGGAACCGGATCGAGCCCGCGGTGATCCGTCCCGGCGGCATGTCGAGGATGCCCATGATCGCCTGCGCGGTCACCGACTTGCCGGAGCCGGACTCGCCGAGCACCGCCAGCGTCTCCCCCGCCGACACCGCGTAGCTCACCCCGTTGACGGCCTTGGCGACGCCGTCCCGGGTGTGGAACTCGATGTGCAGGTCGTCGACCTCCAGCAGCGGGGTCCCGGGCGCCAGGCTCTCCCGGCGCGCCCCCAGCACCTCCACCGCGTCCCGGCCCGCGCCGTCCTTCGCCGGTTTGGTCATGTCAGTCATGGTCCGCGGCCCTCCTCAGCGCAGCTTCGGGTCGAGGGCGTCGCGCACCGCGTCGCCGAGCATGATGAACGCCAGCACGGTGATGCTCAGCACGGCGGCCGGGAAGAGCAGCACGTGCGGGGCGTTCAGGAAGCGGGCCTGCGCGTCACTGATCATCAGGCCCCAGGAGATCGCCGGGGACTGGATGCCGATGCCCAGGTAGGACAGCGCGGCCTCGGCGCCGATGTAGACGCCCAGGTTGATGGTCGAGACCACGATCACCGGGGCGACGGCGTTCGGCAGGATGTGCCGGCTGACGATCCGCCCGGTGCCGGCGCCCAGCGCCCGGGCCGCCACCACGTAGTCGTTGTGCTTGTTGGCCAGGACCGCCGAACGCATCAGCCGGTAGATCTGCGGCCAGCCGAGCACGGCCATCACCGCGGAGACCGTCCAGGCGTTGCCCTTGCCCCAGGTCGACATGATCAGCATGCCGCCGAGCAGCAGCGGGATCGCGAAGAAGATCTCGGTGACGCGGGACAGCACGCTGTCGCCGAAGCCGCCGATCCAGCCGGCCCACAGGCCCAGGACACCGCCGACCAGGACCACCAGGGTGGTGGTCACCAGACCGACGATGATCGAGTTCCGGGCGCCCCAGATGGTCCGGGTGTAGATGTCGCAGCCCTGGACGTCGAAGCCGAACCAGTGGTCGCCGCTGGGCCGCTTCAGCGAGTCCACCAGGTTGCAGAAGCCGCCGGACCGCGGGTCCGCGTCGGTGAACAGCCCGGGGGCGACGGCGAGCACCACCATGAACAGCACCAGGAACCCGCCGATCAGGAACAGCGGGTTGCGGCGCAGGTCCGCCCAGGCGTCGCTCCAGAGGCTGGCGACCCGCTCGCCGCCCTTGCCGCCCTTGCCGTCCTTGCCGCCCTTGCCCGCGGCCGTCCCGCCGCCGCGCTGCCCGGGGACCGCCCCACTCGCGTTCTCGCTCTTCGTCGGCTCACTCATAGCGGATCCTCGGGTCCAGGACGGCGTACAGCAGGTCGACCACCAGGTTGGCGAACAGGTAGACCATCACCAGGGCGCTCACGATGCCCACGACGATGGTGCGTTCCCGCAGGTAGACGGACTGGAACAGCTGGTGTCCGACGCCGGGGATGTTGAAGATGCCCTCGGTGATCACCGCACCGCCCATCAGGCCGCCGAGGTCCATGCCCAGGAAGGTGACGATCGGGATCAGCGCGTTGCGCAGCCCGTGCCGGACCACCACCCGCAGCGGGCTGAGGCCCTTGGCGACCGCCGTCCGGACGTAGTCCGCCCGCATGACCTCGATCAGGCTGGTCCGGGTGAGCCGGGCCACGTACGCCAGGGAGGTCGAGGCGAGGACGTAGCCGGGCAGCAGATAGGACCGGAACCCGGCGTCCTCGTTGAAGGAGACCGGGAAGAAGTCGATGCCGTAGTCGGTGTTGAGCTTCACCCCGAGGAGCAGCTGGAGCACGAAGCCGATCACGAAGACCGGGATCGAGATGACCATCAGGGTCGAGATCAGCACCACGTTGTCGATGAACCTGCCGCGCCGCAGGGCGGCGACCACGCCGGCGGTGACACCCACCGCCATCTCGATCGCCAGCGCGGTGAGCGCCAGGTTGATGGTGTACGGGAAGGCCCGCTGCATCACGTCGACGACCTGGTTGCCGCGGTAGTCCTCGCCGAAGTCGCCCTTGAACAGGCCGGTCAGGTAGTCCCAGTACTGGATGAAGAACGGGTCGTCCAGGTGGTACCGGTCACGGAGGACCTGGACGACCGCCGGGTCCTGCCGCTTCTCACCGGCCAGTGCCGTGATGGGGTCACCAGGCAGCAGGAAGACCAGTGCGTAGATCAGGAATGTCGCGCCGAGGATCACAGGTATGGCCTGGATGATCCGGCGGACCACATAGCGGCCCATGCGGTCTCCTCGTGGTGGGGGCACGCCGGAGCCGGGCGGCGCGGGGGTTGCCCGCGCCGCCCGTCAGGACGCGCCGGTCGGGCTGGGGGGCGGTCAGGCCAGCTCGACGTTGGCCAGGTCGATGCGGTTCTGGGCGTCCACGACCACGTTCTTGACGGTCTTGGTGTAGGCCGCGGAGGTCATGTACGTGTAGACCGGGATGTACGGCAGGTCCTGGATCAGGATGTCGTCGGCCTGCTGGTACAGCTTCAGGCCCTCGTCCAGGCTCTTCGCCTGGTCGGCCTGGGCGAGCACCGACTCGAACTGCTCGTTGACGTAGCCGCCGTAGTTGGAGCCGTTGTCGATCGCGACCTTGGAGAAGATCGGCCGCAGGTAGTTCTCCATCGACGGGTAGTCCATCTGCCAGGCCATCCGGAAGGCGCCGGAGAACTGCTTCTCGCCCAGCGCGTCCAGGATCTTGCCGAACTTCTCGAACGGCTTGAAGGTGACCTCGACGCCGAGGTTCTTCTTCAGCTGGTTGCCGACCGCCTCGATCCACTCCTTGTGGCCGCCGTCGGCGTTGTAGCCCAGCTCGATGGTGTTGTTCGGGACACCGCCGGCGGCGTCGAACAGCTGCTTGGCCTTGGCCGGGTCGTACTTGGCCGCGTCGCCCATGGCGCCCTTGCGGTAGCCCGGGACGATCGGGCTGATGAAGTCGTCGGCCGGGATGCGGGTGCCCGAGAAGATCCGCTCGGTGATCGCCGCGCGGTCGATCGCCATGGAGACCGCCTTGCGGATCTCCGGCTTGCCGTACGCGGCCGGGTTGGTGGCGATCGGGAAGCCGATGAAGCCGACGCCCGACTCCGGCTTGTAGATGTAGCGGTCGCCGAACTCGTTCTTGACCGTGCCCATGGCCGAGATCGGGAGCTTGTTCGTGATCTGGATGTTGTTGGCCCGCAGGTCGTTGTAGGCCGTTTCCAGCTTGTCGTAAATCTTGAACGTGACGGAATCCAGCTTGGCCTTTCCGGCCGACTCCGGGAAATTCTCGTAGCGCTTGATCTTGATCTGCTGGTTGTGCTCCCACTTCCCGTCCATCTGGAACGGGCCGTTGCCGATCGGGGACTCCTCGAAGGCCTTCTTGTCCTGGAAGAAGGCCTTCGGCAGCGGGTAGAAGGCGGTGTAGCCGAGCATGACCTTGAACTGCGAGAACGGCGCGCTCAGGGTGACCGTGAAGGTCTTGTCGTCGACGACCTTGAGGCCCTTGAGCTTGTCGGTGGCCGGCTTCTTGCCCTTGCCCGGGGAGAGTTCTTCGGCGCCGTCGATCTTGGCGAAGAACGGCAGGCCCTCGGCGGCGTTGTCCTGGTTGGCGCCCCAGTTCCAGGCGTCCACGAAGGACTGGGCGGTGACCGCCTCGCCGTTGTGGAAGGTGAAGCCGTCCTTGAGCTTGATCGTCCAGACCTTGCTGTCCGGGGACTCGATCGACTCGGCGACGCGCAGCTTCGGCTCGTTGGTCTGCCGGTCGTACTCCACCAGGCCCGCGAAGACCTGCGCCAGGACCTGGGCGCCCTCGGACTCCGCGGTGTTCTGCGGGATCAGCCCGTGTTGCGGCTCACCCGACTGGATGCTGATCGAGCCGCCCTTCTTGCCCGGCCCGTTCGCCCCGTCCGAGGACTTCTTGTCGCTGCCGGTGCTGCAGGCGGAGATCGCGAGCGCGGTGCACGCCGCCAGCGCGGTCCAGCGCATCGTCTTGGTGAGCCTCATTCAACTGCTCCTCGTTTTAGGGGCTTACGAACGAACGGCGCCCCGCCGCCCGGGGTGCCGGGCACGGCGGGGGTCGACATCTCAGGGCCGATCCGCACAGCTGGCGAGGTGACCACTGATACGCGCAGAGCAACTATCGATCAACCGACCCCTTCGGTGGAATCGCCGTCACATCTCTTTTCAATTACAGGCCGAGACCAAGCCATGACAATACTCGGCAAATTCCGCCATATCGCGCACGGAATTGACGGCTCCGCTTTCCGGATAACGGACCCGACGTGCCGGTATTCGAATATTTACGAAGCGTGACGAGCTATTTCGGCGCCCGGCCGGCCCGGCCCGGCGGAATTACCGCAGGTCGGCGGGTGGACAAACGCGGGAGCGCGCCCTCCGGGAGGAGGACGCGCTCCGTGACGGGGCCTGGCCCCGGTGTCAACCGGTTTCCGGACCGCCCCGCTCCCCCGGGTCGGACTCGGCCCGGCCGGGCTCGGGCCGGTCGTGCTCGGGCCGGTCGCGCTCCGGCCGGTCACGCTCGGCGGGGTCGCGCTCGGCCGCGAAGTGGCAGGCCGACTCATGGGCGGCGGGCCCGCTCAGCCAGCCCGGCACCGCCAGCAGCGGGACCTCCACCGCGCACTTCTCCTGCGCCTTCCAGCAGCGGGTGCGGAAGCGGCAGCCGGACGGCGGGTTGGCCGGCGAGGGCACGTCGCCGGCCAGCACGATCCGGTCCCGGTTCTCGCGTGCCGTCGGGTCGGGCACCGGCACGGCGGACAGCAGCGCCTGGGTGTACGGGTGGGTGGCGTGGTCGTAGATCTCCCGGTCGCTGCCGATCTCCACCAGCTTGCCGAGGTACATCACGCCGACCCGGTCGGAGATGTGCCGCACGATCGAGAGGTCGTGGGCGATGAACATGTACGAGAGGTTGAACTCGTTCTGCAGCTGCTCCAGCAGGTTGATCACCTGCGCCTGCACCGAGACGTCCAGCGCCGAGACCGGCTCGTCGCAGATGATGATCTCCGGCTTGAGCGCCAGGCCGCGGGCGATGCCGATGCGCTGGCGCTGGCCGCCGGAGAACTGGTGCGGGTACCGGTTGATGTACTCCGGATTGAGGCCCACGACGTCCAGCAGGTCCTGGACGGCCTTGCGGCGGTCCCCCTTCGGCGCCACCTCGGGATGGATCTCGAAGGGCTCGCCGATGATGTCCCCGACCGTCATGCGGGGGTTCAGCGAGGTGTACGGGTCCTGGAACACCATCTGGATGTTCCGCCGCACCGCCTTCAGCCCGGCCCCGGAGAGCCGCGAGATCTCCTCGCCCTTGTAGCGCACCGAGCCGCCGGTGGCCGGCTCCAGGTTCATCAGCACCTTGGCCAGCGTCGACTTGCCGCAGCCCGACTCACCGACGATGCCCAGCGTCTCCCCCTGCATGAGGTCGAAGGAGACGCCGTCGACCGCCTTCACCGCGCCGACCTGCTTCTTGAACAGCACGCCCCTGGTCAGCGGGAAGTGCTTGACCAGGTCGCGGACTTCGAGGATCGGCTCGCCGCGCGCCACCTCCTGCTCGAAGGCGGCCTCCGCCGGCGACTCGACCGCACCGGTCCCGTCAACGGTCATGGAGCGTCTCCTTCCAGAAGAAGCAGGCACTGCCCCGCCCGGCCAGCTCGGTGCCGTCGTCCTCGGTGACCGGGAACAGCTCCGGCACCTCCCGCCGGCAGATGTCCTGGGCGCGCGGACAGCGCGGGTTGAACGCGCAGCCCGGCGGGATCCGCAGCAGGTTGGGCGGCAGTCCCTTGATCGCGTACAGCTCCTGGCCCTTCTGGTCCAGGCGCGGGATCGAGTCCAGCAGCCCCCGGGTGTACGGGTGGGCCGGGCGTGCGTACAGCTCGTGCACGGGCGCCGTCTCCACGATCCGGCCCGCGTACATCACCGCGATCTTGTCGGCGACGTCCGCGACCACGCCCAGGTCGTGCGTGATGAGGATCAGCCCCATGTGGTACTCGTCCTGCAGCTCCGCGAGCAGGTCCATCACCTGCGCCTGCACGGTGACGTCCAGCGCGGTGGTCGGCTCGTCCGCGATGATCAGGTCCGGCTCCAGCGCCAGCGCCATGGCGATCATGATGCGCTGGCGCATGCCGCCGGAGAACTGGTGCGGGTAGTCGTTGACCCGCTGCTTGGCGGCGGGGATCCGCACCCGCTCCATCAGCTCGACGGCCTTCTCCTTCGCCGCCTTGCGCGAACTGCCGTGGTGGGCGCGGAACATCTCGCCGAGCTGGAAGCCGACGGTGAGCACCGGATTGAGCGAGGAGAGCGCGTCCTGGAAGATCATCGCGATCTTCTGCCCGCGCACCTTGCGCCGGGTCTCCTTGTCCATCTTCAGCATGTCCTGGCCGCGGAAGCGGATCTCGCCCCGGGGGATCCGGGCCGGAGGCATGTCGAGGATGCCCATGATCGCCTGCGCGGTCACCGACTTGCCGGAGCCGGACTCGCCGAGCACCGCCAGCGTCTCCCCGGCCCGGACGCTGTAGTTGACCCCGTTGACCGCCTTCGCCACCCCGTCCCGGGTCACGAACTCGACGTGCAGGTCGCGGACGTCGAGCAGCGGCCCCTGGTAGGGCTCCTCCTGCCGCGCCTTGCCGCTATCGACTGCTGTGGTCACGATGCGTCCCCTCGCTCATCGCAGCTTCGGGTCGAGGGCGTCGCGCACCGCGTCGCCCAGCATGATGAAGGCCAGCACGGTGATGGAGAGCGCCGCGGCCGGGAAGAACAGGACGAACGGGGCGGTGCGGATCACCTTCTGGGCGGAGGAGATGTCGATGCCCCAGGAGATCGTCGGGTCCTGCAGACCGATGCCGAGGAAGCTCAGCGTCGCCTCGGTGGCGATGTAGCCGCCCAGCGCGATGGTCGCCACCACGATCACCGGGGCGACCGCGTTCGGCAGGATGTGCCGGAACATCAGCCGGCCGGTCCCCGCCCCGAGCGCCCTGCCGGCCACCACGAAGTCGGACTGCTTGACCGTCAGCACCGCGCCGCGCATCACGCGGGCGATCTGGGTCCAGCCCAGCACGCCCAGCGCGACGACCACGGTCCACACCGTGCGGGTGGAGAAGGCGTTCAGCAGCACCAGCGCGCCGAGCAGCAGCGGGATGCCGAAGAAGATGTCGATGATCCGGGAGAGCACCGCGTCCACGGTGCCGCCGAAGTAGCCGGCCACCATCCCGGTCAGCCCGCCGAGCACGGTGACCGTGGCGGTCACGAAGATGCCGACGGTGATCGAGGCCCGCGCCCCGTACACCACCCGGGCGTAGATGGAGCGGCCCTGGCCGTCGTAGCCGAACCAGCCGGCGCCGAAGAAGTCCGACCAGTCCGGCCGCCTGAGGTAGTTGTTGACCAGGTCGGCCTTGCGCGGATCGGCGTCGGTGAACGCCCAGGGGAAGACCGCCATCACGATCAGCAGCACGATCAGCACCGCCGAGACCAGGAAGATCGGCCGCTTGCGGAGGTCCCGCCAGGCGTCGCCCCAGAGACTGCGGGCCTCTTCCCGCTTCTCCGGGTCGGGCTCGATCAGCGTCTCCTGCTCGACCGCCATGCCCTGCTCGCCGGCGTAGTCCAAGTGGTCCACCCCCGGCTTGGGATGCGGTTCGAAGGAGCTCTCGTCGTGGACGTCAGGCATAGCGGATCCTCGGGTCCAGGACGGCGTAGAGCAGGTCGACGACCAGGGAGGCCACCAGGTAGACGATCACCAGCACGGTGACGATGCCGACCACGGTCGGCCCCTCCTTCTGGTTGATCGCCCGGTAGAGGACGTTGCCGACGCCCTGCACGTTGAAGATTCCCTCGGTGACGATCGCGCCGCCCATCAGCGCGCCGAGGTCGGTGCCGAGGAAGGTGACCACCGGGATCAGCGAGTTGCGCAGCAGGTGACGGGAGACGATGGTGCGCCGGGGCAGGCCCTTGGCCACCGCGGTGCGCATGTAGTCGGCCCGCAGGTTCTCGCCGATCGAGGTGCGGGTGAGCCGGGCGACGTACGCCAGCGACAGCGAGCCCAGCACGATCGCCGGAAGGATCAGCTGCGAGAGGTCCCGGGAGTCCTGGACGGTCGGGGTGACCCAGCCCAGGTTGGTCGCGAAGACGGTCTGCGCGATGTACGCCAGGACGAAGACCGGGATGGAGATCACCAGCAGGGTGAGGATCAGGACCACGGTGTCCTGCGCGCTGCCGCGCTTCAGTCCGGAGACCAGGCCCAGCAGCAGTCCGAAGATCATCTCGAAGGCGAAGGCCAGCAGGGCCAGCCGGATGGTGACCGGGAAGGCGTCCGCCATGATGTCGGAGACCGGGCGGCCGGTGAAACTGGTGCCGAAGTCGCCCTGGAAGAGGTTCCCCATGTAGTGCAGGTACTGCTTCCAGATCGGCTGGTCGAGGTAGTACTTGTGCTTGAGGTTGGCGACCACGGCGGGGTCGGCGGCCTTCTCCCCGAACAGCGCCGCGACCGGGTCACCCGGCAGCGTGTAGACCATCAGGAAGATCAGCAGCGTGGTGCCGAAGAACACCGGGATCATCTGCAGCACCCGCCGCAGCACGTAACTGCCCATCCGAGCCTCCCTCCTGGAGAAGTGGTCGAGTGCCCGGACCCCGCCCTCCGTGCGGAGAAGGGCGGGGCCTGCGCGGGGCGACTCGTCAGCCCTTGACCTCGACCTGGGTCCAGGCCGGGTTGCCGAAGGAGTCGAACTTCACGTTCTGGACCTTGGTGGAGTAGCCCGAGTTGGTGCGGTAGTACCAGAGCGGGATGGCCGGCATGCCCTGGGCCAGCACGGCCTCGGCCTGCTGGTAGCCGGTCACCGTGTCGGAGACGCTGGACGCCTCGTCGGCCTGGGTGGCGAGCTGGTCGAACTGCGGGTTGCTGTACCCGAAGTCGTTGGACGCCGCGCCGGTGCGGTACACGTCGGCGAGGAAGTTGGCGTTCAGCGGGTAGTCCTGGACCCAGCCGGTGCGGAAGGCGCCGTTGATCTGGTGGCCGGTGATCGCCGCGCGGGCGGTCTTGAAGTCCGGCTTGGGGTCGCCGACGCAGTCCACGCCGGTGTTCTGCCGGATCGAGTTGCAGACCGCGTCGACCCACTCCTTGTGGCCGCCGTCCGCGTTGTAGGTGATGGTCAGCTTGTTGCCGGGGACGCCGCCGCCCTCGGTGATCAGCTGCTTGGCCTTGGCCGGGTCGAACTTGCAGTTGTCACCGCACTGGCCGTCCTTGTAGCCCTCGACGCCCTCGGCGACCCAGGCGGTGGCCGGCTTGCGCGAGCCCTGGAGCACCGTCTTGGTGATGGTGTCGCGGTCGATCGCCATCGACAGGCCCTGGCGGACCTTGGCCTTCTCCGGGGGCGCCCAGTCGGCCTGGTAGAGCGTGAAGCCGATGTTCTGGATGGCGCCCTGCGGGGCGTCGATCGCCCGGTCTCCGAGGTCGCTCTTGTAGGTGGCCAGCGCCGAGGGCGGCACCTGGTCCATCACGTCCAGGTTGTTGGACTGCAGGTCGGCGTAGGCGGCCTCGGCGGTGCTGTACATCTTGAAGACGATGCCGCCGTTCTTCGGCTTGTCCACGCCCTGGTAGTCCGCGAAGGCCTTGGTGACCACCTGCTGGTTGTGGTCCCAGCTGACGAACTGGTAGGCGCCGTTGCCGACCGGCTTCTGGCCGTACCCGGTGGGGTCGTTGAAGAAGCCGTCCGGGAGCGGCGAGAAGGCGATGTAGCCGAGCTTGTACTCGAAGTACGAGACCTTGTGGCTCAGCTTGACGGTGAAGTGCAGGTCGTCCGTGACGGTCAGTCCGGACATCTTGGCCGCGGTCGGCTGCCCGCTCGCCGGGTGGACGTCCTGGTAGCCCTCGATGTCGGAGAACCAGGAGCTGTTGATCTGGTTGTTGGTGCTGGTCGCACCCCAGTTCCAGGCGTCCACGAAGTTCTTGGAGTGCACCGGCGTGCCGTCGTGGAACTTCCAGCCGTCCTTCAGCGTGACGTTGAAGGTCTGCGAGTCACTGGTCTCGATCTTGTCCGCGGCCTGCATCCGGATCTTCGCGGTCTCGGGGTCGTAGTCGACCAGACCCTTGAAGAGGTTCTGCAGGATGCGCCCGCCGCCGGTCTCGTTGGCGTTCGCGGGCTGCAGCGCGTTCTGCGGCTCACTGCTCTGGTAGCTGAAGGTCTTGCTGGTGTCCGACGAGCCGCTGCTGCCGCCCCCGTCGCTGCTGCTGCTGCATCCACTGGCCACCAGGGCCACGGACGTCGCTGCGGCGAGGACCCATCGAGCACGGGTGGCCACGGGCATGGAGGTCCCTCCTCAAGGTGTGTGACGCATCACACCCCATGAGAAGCGCGGCCGCCCGGCGGCGCGAGCGGGGAACCCCCGGACGGGTGCACCGGCGCGGCCTCGGTTGACGCCCCGGCGGACGCGGGCGCGCCGACGCCGGAGGGGCCCGTGCCGTGAACGGCGACGGGCCCCTCCGGGCGGGAACGGTCGGGCGGTCAGGCCGCGGCCGTCTCCCGGACGGCGGCGAAGTGGCACGCCGACTGGTGCTTGGCCGGGCCGCTCAGCACCTCGGGCACCGCGAGCAGCGGGACCTCGGTCGAGCAGCGCTCCTCCGCCTTCCAGCAGCGGGTGCGGAAGCGGCAGCCGGACGGCGGGTTGGCCGGCGAGGGGATGTCACCGGTCAGGATGATCCGGTCGCGGTTCGCGCGCGCCTCCGGGTCCGGCACCGGCACCGCGGAGAGCAGCGCCTGGGTGTACGGGTGGGTGGCGTTCTCGTAGATCTCCTCGTCCGTGCCGATCTCGACCATCTTGCCGAGGTACATCACGCCGACGCGGTCGGAGATGTGCCGGACGATGGAGAGGTCGTGGGCGATGAACATGTAGGAGAGCTCGAACTCGTTCTGGAGCTGCTCCAGCAGGTTGATCACCTGGGCCTGGACGGACACGTCGAGCGCGGAGACCGGCTCGTCGCAGATGATGATCTCGGGCTTGAGCGCCAGGCCGCGGGCGATGCCGATGCGCTGGCGCTGACCGCCGGAGAACTGGTGCGGGTACCGGTTGATGTACTCCGGGTTGAGGCCGACGACGTCCAGCAGGTCCTGGACGGCCTTGCGGCGGTCGCCCTTGGGAGCCACCTCGGGGTGGATCTCGAAGGGCTCGCCGATGATGTCGCCGACCGTCATGCGCGGGTTGAGCGAGGTGTACGGGTCCTGGAACACCATCTGGATGTTCCGGCGGACGGCCTTGAGGCCCGCGCCGGACAGCTTGGTGATGTCCTCGCCCTTGAACAGCACCTGGCCGGACGTCGCCCGCTCCAGGTGCATCAGCACCTTGGCCAGCGTCGACTTGCCGCAGCCGGACTCGCCGACGATGCCGAGCGTCTCGCCCCTCGCCAGCTCGAAGGAGACGCCGTCGACGGCCTTGACGGCGCCGACCTGCTTCTTGAACAGGATGCCCTGGGTCAGCGGGTAGTGCTTGACCAGGTCCTTGACCTCCAGGATGGGCTCAGCCATGGAGGGTCTCCTTCCAGAGGTGGCACGCGCTGCGGCGGCCGGTGAGCTCCTTGCCGTCCTTGTCGGTCACCTGGTGCAGCTTCGGGATCTCCGTGCGGCACACGTCGGTGGCGACGTCACAGCGGGGGTTGAACGCGCAGCCGGCCGGGACCTTGAGCAGGTTCGGGGGCAGGCCCTTGATCGCGTACAGCTCCTGGCCCTTCTGGTCCAGGCGCGGGATGGAGCGGAGCAGGCCCTTGGTGTACGGGTGCGCCGGGTTGGCGTACAGGTCGTGCACCGGGGCGGTCTCGACGATCCGGCCGGCGTACATCACGGCGATCTTGTCCGCGACGTCGGCGACCACGCCGAGGTCGTGGGTGATCAGGATCAGGCCCATGTTGTACTCGTCCTGCAGCTCCGCGAGCAGGTCCATCACCTGGGCCTGGACGGTGACGTCCAGGGCGGTGGTGGGCTCGTCGGCGATGATCAGGTCGGGCTCCATGGAGAGCGCCATGGCGATCATGATGCGCTGGCGCATGCCGCCGGAGAACTGGTGCGGGTAGTCGCCCACGCGCTGCTTGGCGGCGGGGATGCGCACCCGCTCCATCAGCTCGACGGCCTTCTCCCGGGCCTCCTTCTTGGAGGCGCCGCGGTGCACCCGGAACATCTCGCCGAGCTGGGCGCCGACGGTCATCACCGGGTTCAGCGAGGACAGCGCGTCCTGGAAGATCATCGCGATCTTCTGGCCGCGGATCTGCCGGCGCTCCTCCTCCTTCATGGCGAGCATGTCCTGCCCGCGGAAGAGGATCTGGCCCTGCGAGATCTTGCCGGGCGGCATGTCGAGGATGCCCATGATGGTCTGGGCGGTCACCGACTTGCCGGAGCCGGACTCGCCGAGCACCGCGAGGGTCTCACCGGCGGCAACCGAGTAGTTGACGCCGTTCACGGCCTTGGCGACGCCGTCCCGGGTGTGGAACTCCACGTGGAGGTCCTTGACCTCCAGCAGCGGGGTACCGACCTCCAGGCGGCCGTTCTTCTGGTTCTTCTCGATCACGGTGGTCATCGGGTCGTCACCTCTTCTCTCAGCGGAGCTTCGGGTCGAGGGCGTCGCGCACCGCGTCGCCGAGCATGATGAAGGCCAGCACGGTGATGGACAGCGCGGCCGACGGGAAGAGCAGGACGTGCGGCGCGTCCAGGAAGCGGACCGAGGCGTCGCTGATCATCAGGCCCCAGGAGATCTGCGGCGGCTGGACGCCGATGCCCAGGTAGGACAGGGCGGCCTCGGCACCGATGTAGACGCCCAGGGAGATCGCGGCGACGACGATGACCGGCGCGATGGCGTTCGGCAGGATGTGCCGGAAGGTGATCCGGCCCGATCCGGCACCCAGCGCACGGGCGGCCATCACGTAGTCGTTGTTCTTGTTGGCCAGCACGGAGGCGCGCATGATGCGGAAGATCTGCGGCCAGCCGAGGACGGCCATCACCAGCGAGACGCTGTAGGCGTTACCGGCCCACGGGATCATCGACATGATCAGCATGCCGCCGAGCAGCAGCGGGATCGAGAAGAAGATCTCGGTGAAGCGGGACAGGATCGAGTCGACGATCCCGCCCTTCCAGCCGGCCCAGAGGCCGAGCAGGGCGCCGACCACGGTGACCACCAGGGTGGTCACGATGCCGACGATGATCGAGTTGCGGGCGCCCCACACCGTGCGGGTGTAGACGTCGCAGCCCTGGACGTCGTAGCCGAACCAGTGGTCGGTGCTCGGACGCTTCAGGGAGTTGGCCAGGTCGCAGGCGTTGCCGTCGAACGGGCTGCCGTCGGTGAACAGGCCCGGGGCGATCGAGATGACCACGAGGAAGAAGACCAGCACGGCGCCGATGATGAAGACCGGGTTGCGGCGCAGGTCGCGCATCGCGTCGGTCCAGAGGCTGGCGACGCGCTCCGGCTTCTCGGTCTTGCCCTGGCCGGCCTCGGGCCGGTTGTCCCCCGGCTGGGTCTCGGCGTCCTTGGTGATGGTGTCACTCATAGCGGATCCTCGGGTCGAGCACGGCGTACAGCAGGTCCACGAGCAGGGTGGTGACCAGGTAGATCAGCACCAGCAGCGTGACCACGCCGACGATGATCGTCCCCTGCTTCTGGTACACGGACTGGGCGAGCAGACCGCCGATGCCGTGAATGTTGAAGATCTTCTCGGTGATGACCGCACCGCCCATCAGACCGCCGAGGTCGGCACCCAGGAAGGTGACGATCGGGATCAGCGCGTTGCGCAGGGCGTGCCGGCCGACCACCCGACGGCGCTTCAGGCCCTTGGCGACCGCGGTGCGGACGTAGTCCGTGCGCATGGTCTCCATGAGGCTGGTGCGGGTCAGTCGGGCGACGTAGGCCAGCGACAGCGAGGCCAGCACCAGGGCCGGGAGCAGGTAGGCGCGGAGCCCGTCCTCCTCGTTGAACGAGACCGCGAAGATCTCGATGCCGTAGTCGTTCTTCAGCTTGACGCCGAGCACCAGCTGGAGCACGAAGCCGGTGACGAAGACCGGGATCGAGATGACCAGCAGGGTGCTGATGAGGACCAGCTGGTCCAGGAACTTCCCCTTGCGCAGGGCCGCCAGCACACCCGCCGCGACACCGATGACCGCCTCGAAGACGAAGGCGACCAGGGCGAGGTTCATGGTGTACGGGAACGCTTCGCCGATCATTTCGCTCACCGAGCGACCGGTCAGGCTCTCGCCCAGGTCGCCCTGGAAGACACCGGTGATGTAGTTCCAGTACTGAACGATGAACGGGTCGTTCAGGTGGTACTTGTTGCGGATCATCTCCGCGACGATCGGGTCGGCTCGCTTCTCGCCGGCCAGCGCCTGCACCGGGTCACCGGGCAGCGAGAACACGACGAAGTAGATCAGGAATGTCGCACCGATCAGAACAGGGATCGCCTGTATCAGTCGGCGGATCACATAGCGGCCCATCAGACCTCCACACTTTCGGACAAGGAAGGGAGGCGGGCGGAGCCGGACTGTGGTCCGGTCCACCCGCCCCCTATCGTCTGCGTCTCAGATCAGCCGGCGAGCTCGACCTCGTCCAGGTTCATGCGACCCTGGGCGTCGGTGTCGAAGTTCTTGATCTTCTTCGAGTACGCGGCGGAGGACATGTAGGTGTAGACCGGGATGTACGGCAGGTCCTGGATCAGGATGTCGTCGGCCTGCTGGTACAGCTTCAGGCCCTCCTCCGGGGTCTTCGCCTGGTCGGCCTGGTCCAGCAGCGACTCGAACTGCTCGTTGACGTAACCGCCGTAGTTGGAGCCGTTGTCGATCGCGACCTTGGAGAAGATCGGACGCTCGTAGTTCTCGATCGACGGGTAGTCCATCGACCACGCCATGCGGAAGGCACCGGAGTACTGCTTCTCGCCCAGCGCGTCCAGGATCTTGCCGAACTTCTCGAACGGCTTGGTGGTGACCTCGACGCCCAGGTTCTTCTTCAGCTGGTTGGCGACGGCCTCGATCCACTCCTTGTGGCCGCCGTCGGCGTTGTAGCCCAGCTCGATGGTGTTGTTCGGGACACCGCCGGCGGTGTCGAACAGCTGCTTGGCCTTGGCCGGGTCGTACTTGGCCGCGTCGCCCATGGCGCCCTTGCGGTAACCCGGGATCAGCGGGTTGATGAAGTCGTCGGCCGGGACGCGGGTGCCCGAGAAGATGGTCTTGGTGATCTGCTCGCGGTCGATCGCCATGGAGATCGCCTTGCGGATCTCCGGCTTGCCGTACGCGGCCGGGTTGGTCGAGATCGGGAAGCCGATGTAACCGACGCCGGACTCCGGCTTGTAGATGTAGCGGTCGCCGAACTCGCCCTTGACCGTGCCCATGGCCGAGATCGGGAGCTTGTCGGTGGCCTGGATGTTGTCGGCGCGCAGGTCGTTGTACGCCGTCTCCAGCTTGTCGTAGATCTTGAAGGTGACGCCCTGCAGCTTCGCCTTGCCGTCCGCGGCGGGGAAGTTGTCGAAGCGCTTGACCTTGATCTGCTGGTTGTGCTCCCACTTCCCGTCCATCTGGAACGGGCCGTTGCCGATCGGGGCGTCCTCGAACGACTTCTTGTCCGCGAAGAAGGCCTTCGGCAGCGGGTAGAAGGCGTTGTAGCCCAGCATGGTCTTGAACTGGGAGAACGGGTTGGTCAGGGTGACGGTGAAGGTCTTGTCGTCGACGACCTGCAGGCCCTTGAGCTTGTCGGTGGTCGGCTTCTTGTCCTTGCCCGGGGCCAGGTCGGCGGAGCCGTCGATCTTGGCGAAGAAGGGCAGGCCCTCGGCGGCGTTGTCCTGGTTGGCGCCCCAGTTCCAGGCGTCCACGAAGGACTGGGCGGTGACCGCCTCGCCGTTGTGGAAGGTGTAGCCGTCCTTCAGCTTGATCGTCCAGACCTTGCTGTCCGGGGACTCGATCGACTCGGCGACGCGCAGCTTCGGCTCGTTGGTCTTGTTGTCGTACTCGACCAGGCCGGCGAACAGCGCGTTCAGGACCTCGGCACCCTCGGACTCCGCGGTGTTCTGCGGGATCAGACCGTGCTGCGGCTCACCGAGCTGGACGGCGATCGTGCCGCCGCCGGAGGACGCCTTGTCGTCGCTCTTCGAGCTGGTGCTGCAGGCGGTCGCCGCGAGGGCGATCGCGGTCGCCGCGACGATCCACTTGGTCTGGGTTGCACCACGCATGGGGGGATGCCTCCTGAATTCGACTTTCCAACGAGGAGAGCACCGCGGGCGGTTGGTCCGGTCCGCCGTGCCGTCCGCGCTCGTGGTTTCGGCGCGCACCCCTGCGCGTTAACCCTTGACCCGAGCCTGACTGCACCCACTATGTGTCACGCACGGACACGAAAGTGACCACTGCCGATCTCAATTAGGTCACATGAACGGTCGGTAAGTTTCGAAAATCGGACATATGAGACATACTCAGACAGGCATCAACCGGACAGTCGTCATGAATGACGGACTGTCACGTTCGCTCAGCGGACACCTTGGCGTGGTAGGCGCTATTCCGTTTATACGCGCGTCGACAGCGTGGAGTAGTTGAAAAAGTTCGCCCCCCTCTCCATCGGAAAGGGGGGCGAACGTTTCCGGCCAAAGCACCGCCGGAGGGGCTCAGAGCGCCGTGATCACGCCTTCTTCGCGCGCGAAGCGGTCCGGCCGCGGTCCTTCTGGTCCAGGACGACCTTACGGATGCGAACCGTCTCCGGGGTCACCTCGATGCACTCGTCCTCGCGGCAGAACTCCAGCGACTGCTCCAGCGAGAGCTTGCGCGGCGGGACGATCGACTCGGCCACGTCGGCGGTCGAGGACCGCATGTTGGTGAGCTTCTTCTCCTTGGTGATGTTGACGTCCATGTCGTCGGAGCGCGAGTTCTCGCCGACGATCATGCCCTCGTACACCTCGGTGCCCGGCTCGCAGAAGAGCACGCCGCGCTCCTGGAGGTTGGTCATCGCGAAGGCGGTGACCACACCGGCCCGGTCGGCGACCAGCGAGCCGTTGTTGCGGGTGGTGAGCTGGCCGAACCACGGCTCGTGGCCCTCGTGGATCGAGTGCGCGATGCCGGTGCCGCGGGTGTTGGTCAGGAACTCGGTCCGGAAGCCGATCAGACCGCGGGACGGCACGACGAACTCCATCCGGACCCAGCCCGAGCCGTGGTTGGACATGTTGTCCATCCGGCCCTTGCGGATGCCCATGAGCTGGGTGACGGCACCCATGTGCTCCTCGGGCACGTCCACGGTCAGGCGCTCGACCGGCTCGTGGGTCTTGCCGTTGACCTCCTTGGTGACCACCTGCGGCTTGCCGACGGTCAGCTCGAAGCCCTCGCGGCGCATGGTCTCGATCAGGATGGCCAGCGCCAGCTCACCGCGGCCCTGCACCTCCCAGGCGTCCGGGCGCTCGGTGTCCAGGACGCGCAGCGAGACGTTACCGATCAGCTCGCGGTCCAGGCGGTCCTTCACCTGGCGGGCGGTGACCTTACGGTCGACCTTGGCGCCGGACTTGGCGTCCGCGCCCTTACCGCTGCCGCCCCGGCCGACCAGCGGCGAGGTGTTGGTGCCGATGGTCATCGAGATGGCCGGCTCGTCCACCGTGATCAGCGGCAGCGCGATCGGGTTCTCGGTGTCGGCGAGGGTCTCGCCGATCATGATGTCGGAGATGCCGGCGACGGCGCAGATGTCACCGGGGCCCGCCACCTCGGCCGGCTTGCGGGTGAGCGCCTCGGTCATCAGCAGCTCGGAGATGCGGACGTTGGAGATGGAGCCGTCGCGCTTGATCCAGGCCACCGTCTGGCCCTTGCGCAGCTCGCCCTGCTCGACGCGGAGCAGCGCGATGCGGCCGAGGAAGTTGTCGGCGTCCAGGTTGGTGACGTGCGCCTGCAGCGGGGCGTCGGCGTCGTAGGTCGGGGCCGGGACGTGCTCCAGGATGGTGGAGAAGAACGGCTCCAGGTTGTCGCTGTCGGCGGGAACGGTGCCGTTCTCCGGCTTGGTCAGCGAGGCGACGCCGTCACGGGCGCAGGCGTAGACGATCGGGAACTCGATCTGGTCCTCGTCCGCGTCCAGGTCGAGGAACAGGTCGTAGGTCTCGTTGATGACCTCGTCGATCCGGGCGTCCGGACGGTCGGTCTTGTTGATGCAGAGGATGACGGGCAGCCGCGCCGTGAGCGCCTTGCGGAGCACGAAGCGGGTCTGCGGCAGCGGCCCCTCGGAGGCGTCGACCAGCAGGACGACCGCGTCCACCATCGACAGACCGCGCTCGACCTCGCCACCGAAGTCGGCGTGGCCCGGGGTGTCGATGATGTTGATGGTGATCGGCGCGCCACCGTCCTTCGGGTGGTACTTGACCGCGGTGTTCTTCGCGAGAATGGTGATGCCCTTCTCGCGCTCCAGGTCGTTGGAGTCCATCATCCGGTCGTCGAGCTGCTGGTGGGCGGCGAAGGCGCCGGCCTGCTTCAGCATGGCGTCGACCAGGGTGGTCTTGCCGTGGTCGACGTGGGCGACGATGGCGACGTTACGGATGTCATTGCGCGTGGGCATGCCTAGCAGATTCTCCCGGAATCGTGGGTTACGGCGCCCGGCTGCGTGACGCGCACTTGCGACCCCTGTCGGCCGCCACCACCCGTTCCGCCTGCTACTACCGGTCCACCCGCCGGGCAGGACATGCCACGGCTTCCTCCTATGGTACGGGGAACCGCCCAGCTGGGCCGAAACGGGCAGGAAGCGCGGGGTGGGGATCACACCCCGTTCACCCGCTCTTCACCCGGTGACCTCGGTGCCCCGGTCCGCCGCCCCTCCCGCGGCGGTCCGCCGCTCCGCCGCCCAGCCCAGGTCCTGGAGGCGGGGGCGGCCGAGGCCCCGGACGCCGGCGCCGGTGACGCCGGTGCGCACCCCGAGCACCTCGGGGCGCTGGAACAGCGGCACCGAGTGGCCCAGCTGCCAGATCCGCACGTCGGCCTCCTGGAGCAGGGCCCGGCGGGCGGGCGGGTCGGGCTCGGCGGCGGCGCGTTCGAAGAGGCGGTCGATCTCCTCCGTCCCGGCCCGGGCGTAGTTGCGGCCGGCCACCGGGGCGCCGTCCGGGCCGGGGCGGGGCTTGGCGTAGACGGGCCGCTGCTCGTCGGCCGGGGCGGGTCCGGCCGGCCAGGCGAACAGGGCGAGGTCGTAGTCGCCGGCGGCCAGGTGGTCGCGGACGAAGGCGTCCGCCGGCGCCTCGGTGACGCGGACGGCCGCCCCGGCCGCGCCGAGGTCCGCCACCACCGCCTCGGCCGCCCGCCGCAGGGTCGCGGAGCCGGCCGGGACCAGCAGGGTGAGCGCCAGTTCGCGGCCGGCCCCGGTCCGGGTGGCGCCGGCGGCGGGGCGCCTCCAGCCGGCCTCGTCCAGCATCCGCCCGGGGTCGGCGCCGCCCAGTGCGTCGGCGTCGTCCCGGTAGCCGGGCTGGTCGCCGGCCAGCAGGTGGTGGCCGAGCGGTGCGGCAAGCAGCCCGAACGGCGCCAGCGCGGCCCCGGCGGCGTGCCGGCGGTCGACGGCGCGGGCCAGCGCCCGGCGCACCGCCGGGTCGGTGAGCGGTTCGCGGGCGGCGTTCAGGGTGAGCTGGACGAGGCCGGCCCCGGCGGCCCGGTGCAGGGTGACGCCGGGCAGCGTCCCGGCGCGCCGCAGGGCCTCGGCGGGGTCGGCACCGGCGTGCTCGACCGCCGTGGTCAGCGGGGCGAGGTCGAGCCGTCCCGAGGCCAGCTCCTCGGTCCGCCGCTCGGCCGGGACGGCGAGGAACTCGATGCGGTCGGCCTTGGCCGGCTCGCCCCACCAGAACGGGTTGCGGACCAGGGTGGCCCGCCCGCCCGCCGGGTCGTACCCGTCGACCAGGAACGGGCCGGCGGTGGGGTGGGCGGTGCCGCCGGGCAGCGGGCGGCCGAAGGCGGCGGCGGTGGCGGTCTCGGCGGCGGGGTAGAGCGGGCCGAACAGGGCCTGCCACTCTCCGCAGGGCCGGCGGAAGGTGACCTTGACCTCGTGCGGGTCGACGCCGCGGGCGATCGAGTCGACGGCCGCGTACCCGGCCGGGCCGACGGCGGTGGAGGCGGGGTCGAGGCCGGAGAGCGCGGCCCGCTGGGCGATGAAGTCGGCGGCGGAGAGGGGGGTGCCGTCGCTCCAGACGGCGTGCGGGTTGAGGTGGTAGGTGACCACCTGGGGCAGCTGTCCGGGCGGCGTGGACTCGGCGGCGGCCAGGTAGTCCGGGTCGGGCGTCCACTCGCCGTGCGCGTCCGGCCGGAACATCGCGGGGTAGAGGGCGTGCGCCAGCAGCGCGGACTCGGGGGTGGCGGCGGGCTGGTGGACGTTCAGGGTGGCCGGGACGGCATCGACGGCCCAGCGCAGGGTGCCGCCGTCGCGGACGGCGGCCCGGTCGGCCGGGCCGAGGTCCCCGGTGACGACGGCCGGGGCGGGCGGCGCGGGGTCGGGCGTCCGGCCGGGGCGGGCCGGGTCGGGGCCGCCGAGGCAGCCGGCCGTGACACCGAGGGCGAGCAGCAGGGCGGCGGCTGCGACGGGGAGGCGGGCGCGCATGGCGGCCATGGAACGCCGCCCCCGCGCGCCCGGCGACCCCGACACGGCGGCCCGGCGGGCGACAGCACCCGGTCGGGCGCATGTCACCCGCTCCGCGTCCGGGGCGGGCGCCGGCTAGAGCCCCAGCTCGAACCAGACGATCTTGCCCTTGGGCGTGCGCCGGCTGCCCCAGCGTTCGGCGAGCAGGCTGACCAGCTGGAGTCCGCGCCCGCCCTCGTCGGTCTCGTGGGCGCGCCGCTGCCGGGGCTGGGCGTAGCCGTCGTCCCAGACCTCGCACACCATGGTCGAGTCGCGCAGCAGCCGCAGCCGGATCTCGCCCCGGCCGTGCCGCAGCGCGTTGGTGACCAGTTCGCTGACCAACAGCTCGGTGGTGTCGACCAGCTCGTCCAGGCCCCGGGCGAGCAGCCAGCTGCACGCGTACTCGCGAGCCTTGGAGACCGAGGTCGGCTCGGGCGGCAGGAACCACTGGCCGACGGCGTCGTCCGGGAAGGCGTGCACCTTGGCCATCAGCAGGGCGATGTCGTCCTCGCCGTGGTGCGGGTTGAGCTCGCCGAGGACGTGGTCGCAGAGGTCCTCCAGGTTCTTGCCCTCGTCGGACAGCGCGGTGCGGAAGGCCTTCAGGCCCTCGTCCAGCTGGTGCTTGCGGCTCTCCACCAGGCCGTCGGTGTAGAGGCCGAGCACCGCGCCGTCCGGGAGGGTCAGCTCGACCTCCTCGAAGGGCTCGCCGCCGACGCCGAGCGGCAGGCCGGGCGGGACGTCCAGCATCCGGGCGGGCTCGCCGGGGCCGAGCAGGACGGGCGGCAGGTGGCCGGCGTTGGCGAAGGTGCAGCGCCGGGTGACCGCGTCGTACACCGCGTAGACGCAGGTGGCCAGGTAGACCTCGCGGGCCTCCTCGTCGGCGCTGGAGGTGAGCCGCCCGTACGGGTTGGAGCGGCCGGTCGGCGCGGTGTCGTCGCCGAGGCCGCGGGCGATCTCGTCGAGCGCGGCGAGCACCTCGCCGGGCTCCAGGTCGAGCATGGCCAGGGTGCGGACGGCGGTGCGCAGCTGGCCCATGGCGACGGCGGCGCGCAGGCCGCGGCCCATGACGTCGCCGATGACCAGGGCGGTGCGGTTGCCGGGCAGCGGGATGACGTCGAACCAGTCGCCGCCGACCTCGGTGTTGTTGTTGCTGGGCAGGTAGCGGCAGGCGATCTCCAGGCCGCTGGCGACCGGGTTGCCCGGGGGCAGCAGGCTGCGCTGGAGGATCAGCGCGCGCTCGTGCTCGCGGCGGTAGAGCCGGGCGTTGTCGATGCAGACGGCGGCGCGGGCGACGAGTTCCTCGGCGATGGCGACGTCGCGGGCGTCGAAGGGCTCGCTGCCGATCGCCCGGGAGAGCTGGACCAGGCCGAGCACCTGGTCGCGGGCGACCAGCGGGACGATCAGGGTGGAGCGCAGCAGCGGGTCGGGGCCGGGCTCGGGGACGACGCTGCGGCCGGTGCGCAGCGCCCGGGCGTGCGGCGAGCGGCGCGGGTAGCAGAGGGTGCCGCCGGCCTCGGCGATGGGCAGGCCGGTGACCGAGCCGAGCACCGAGGAGGCGCCGCCGACCACGCTGGAGACGGCGACCCGGCGCAGTTCGCCGCTGCCGTCGGTGAGCACGGTGTCGCCGAGCCGGCCGGCGCTGGGCACGGTCTCGCCGGAGAGCAGCGCGGTGTAGAGGTCGACGGTGGCGAGGTCGCAGAACGGCGGGACGACGACGTCCAGCAGTTCCTTGGCGGTGGTCTCCAGGTCGAGGGTGGAGCCGATGTGGGCGCTGGCCTCGTTGAGCAGGGCGAGGTTGCGGCGCACGCCGTCGGCCTCGCGTTCGGCGACGTGCCGGCTGGTGACGTCGGAGACCTGCCCGGCGACGCCCATCGGCTGGCCGGCCGCGCCGTTGAGGCGGTAGAGCGAGACGGCCCAGAGCCGGTTGCCCTCGCGGGTCGGCACGGCGGCGTGGAAGCGCAGGTCGAAGACGGGCTCGCCGCTGGCGAGGACCTTGCGCAGGGCGGCGGTGAGCCGGTCGGCCTCGGAGCCGGGGAAGATGTCGTGCGGGGTGAGGCCCTCCAGGTCGGTGGGGGCCAGGCCCATGCCGGAGGCGAAGGCGTCGTTGACGCGCTGGAAGCGCAGCCGCTCGTCGAAGAGGACGAACCCGGTCGGGGTCTGGCCGAAAACCGCCTCCGAGGCGGCCAGATCCGTCTCGATCCGGCGCAGCCGGCCGAGGTCGACCGCGAGACAGGTGGCGCCGGCGGCGGGCAGCTCGCTGTCCGGCATCAGGTAGAGCTCGGCGAGGCCCTCGCCGCCGTCGGCGTGCCGGTACGGGGTGGTGCCGACCCACTCCTCGCCGGCCAGGGTGCGCTCCAGCCGGGCGCGCCCGCGCTGCCAGAGCTCGCGCGGGACGAAGGTGGTCACCGGGTCGGCGCCGACCGCCTCGACGGCGGGGACCCCGAAGAACTCGGCCGCGCGGTCGCTCCACTGGCTGATCCGGCCGTCGGGGCCGATCGCGAAGGTGGCGACCCGAATGTAGTCGTAGATCGAGCCCGGGTCCCCGGCACCCCACCGCTGCTCCTCGGCCGCCGGCCGCGGGGCGCGGGCGCGGGCGGGCAGGTGGTGGTGGGCAGGGCCGGGCACGTGTTGGGCGCCGGCCTGCCCGGGTACAGCGGCATGACCGCTGCTGCTCGGCGCATTGCGCGCCGGGGTGCTGTTCACGGACCGACCCCTCCAAACCCGCGACCGTCCGGATGTCGAGAAGACCGAGTATTCATCATCGAGGGGTACGTTCACACGCCCTCAACATCACAACATCAGATCGGGCGAAGGTTTTTGTCCTACCGCCCGCGCAACCACAATGCCACGCTCGCGCCCCCTGCCGGAGCGCGCGCTCCCCCGGCCGCGGCCGGCGGCCCGGACTCAGCCGCCCGACAGCTCCGCCTCGGGGGTGCCCGGCAGCCCCTGTTCGAACCAGACCACCTTGCCCATCCCCTCCGCCCTGGCCCCCCAGCGCAGGGCCAGCCGGGTCACCAGCTCCAGCCCGCGGCCGCCCTCGTCCGCCTCGGCGGCGTGCCGCTCGCGCGGCGGGTCCGGCAGCGGGTCGGAGATCTCCACCAGCAGCGTCCCGCCGAGCGTCAGCCGCACCCCGATCGGCGCGCTGGCGTACCGGACGGCGTTCGTGACCAGCTCGCTGACCAGCAGCTCCGCGGTGTCGGTCAGCTCCTCGACGCCCCATTCGGCGAGCGTCGCGCGGACCAGCCGGCGGGCCCGGGAGACGGCGGTCGGCTCGGCGGGCAGCGTCCAGCCCGCCGTCGGGGTGCCGGCCTGCCCGTGGCCGAGCCGGGCCAGCAGCAGCGCGACGTCGTCCGGCTCGCGGCCCTGCTCCATGGTGTCCAGCACCGCCTCGCAGGCCGCCTGGATCGACGCGTAGGGCTCCTGGAGCACGGTGAGCAGCCGGCCCAGACCGACGTCGAGGTCCTTGTCCCGGGACTCCACCAGGCCGTCGGTGCACAGCGCCAGCAGGCTGCCCTCGGGGATCTTCAGCTCGACGGCCTCGAAGGGCACGCCGCCGACCCCGAGCGGGGCGCCGGAGGGCAGCTCCAGGATCCGGCCGGCGCCGCCGGGCAGCGGGCCGCCGTCGCGGGTCGGCCCCTCGGCCCCCTCCCCCGGCACCACCAGCACCGGCGGGATGTGGCCGGCCTTGGCGGCGGTCAGGGTCGCGGTGGCCGGGTCGAACACCGCGTACACGCAGGTGGCGAGCAGCGCCTCGTCCGGGCCCTGGGCGAGGTCGTCGGCCAGCTCGTGGACGTGCCGCAGCAGCACGTCGGGCGGCAGGTCGAGGGCGGCCAGCACGCGGACGGCGGTGCGCAGCCGGCCCATCGTCGCGGCGGCGCGCAGCCCGTGGCCCATCACGTCGCCGACCACCAGCGCCGTCCGGTCGCCGGGCAGCGGGATGACGTCGAACCAGTCGCCGCCGACCTCGGTGCCGCTGCTGCCGGGCACGTACCGGTAGGCGACCTCGACGCCGGTGGGCTGCGGCACCTGCTGCGGCAGCAGGGTGCGCTGGAGGGTGAGGGCGGCGGTGCGCTCGCGGGCGTACAGCCGGGCGTTGTCCAGCGAGGAGCCGGCCCGGTCCGCCAGCTCGACGGTGAACGCCAGGTCGTCGCGGTCGAAGCCCTCGCGGTAGCCGGCCCGGCTGACCAGCAGCAGGCCGATCACGATGCCCCGGGCCCGCAGCGGCACCACCAGCATCGAGTGCACGCCCAGGTCGTGCGCGGCCTGCATCTTGGGGTCGCCAGCGTAGGTGACGTCGCTCAGCTGGTCGGCGCCGGAGAGCAGCTCGGGCACGCCGGTGCGCAGCACCCGGCCGCAGGCGGAGTCCTCGGCGAAGGTGATCCGGGCGCCGCGGCGCAGCATCACCTCCACCTCCGGGCCGTCCTGGACGGAGGCGGTGCCGAGCTGGAGCAGCGAGGTGCGGCGGTCGTGGCCGTGCCGGGGCAGGTCGTCACCGTGCGCGACGGCCTGCAGCAGGATGACGGCGGCGTGGTCGGTCAGCCGGGGCACCACCGCACTGGCCAGCTCCTGCGCGATCCGCGAGGCGTCCAGCAGGTCACCGACCCGGGAGCCGAACTCGTTGAGCAGGGAGAGGCGGCGGCGGGCGTGCTCGACCTTGGCCACCGCCCGGTAACGCTCGGTCACGTCCATCACGGTGCCGGAGATGCCGAGGACCCGGCCGGAGCGGTCGGTCATCCGGCTGTAGGAGACCGAGCGGTAGCCGGAGCGGGCGGTGATCGGCGAGGCGAGGGTGACGTCGATGACCGGCTCGCCGGTGGCCAGCACCTGGCGCTGGATCGCGGTGATCTCGTCGGCGGCCCGCTCGGGCAGGGTCTCGCCGGTGGTGCGGCCGACGTGGTCCTCCAGCGCGACGCCGTTCATCTCGGCGAGGGTCCGGTTGACGGCGGTGTAGCGCAGTTCGGTGTCGAGGATGGCGATGCCCAGCGGGGACTGCTCAAACAGCGCGTCGCGCACCGCGAGGTCCCGCTCCACCGCCCGGACGGCGTCCGCGCCGGCCAGGTTGACCTGGAGGAACGGGGTGCCGTCGCCGTCGACGAGGAGCGAGATCCGGGCGTCCACCAGCACCGGGACGCCGTCGCGGTCGATCAGCTCGGCCGGGCCGGCCCAGCGGCCGTGGCGCAGGGTGTCCTGGATCGCGGTCCGGATCCGGGCCACCTGTTCCTCGTCGGGGATCAGCTCGTCGATCCGGCGGCCGACCAGCAGCTCGCTCGGCCAGCCGAGCAGGTCCTCGGCGGCCGGGCTCCAGAGCACCACCCGGCCGGCCGTGTCCAGGATCGCGATGGCCACCCTGACCACGTCGAAGAGGCTGCCCCCGGGGCGCTCCCCGCCGCCCCCGGCGGGGGCCTCGGGGACGGCGCGCGGGCCGCCGGGGAAGGGCCGGCCGGGGCGGCTGCGCATCCCGGAGGACGGGGCCGCGTCGGGCACCGTGAGGGACGGGGCGGGCTGCACCGGCGGGGCGGACGGCGCCCCCTCGGGCGTTCCCTCGCCCCGGCGGCGCCCGGCCGGCCGTTCCCGGCCGCCCGACCCGCGGTTCGCACCGAGGCGCAGCCGGGCGCGGGCTCCCGCGCCGCCCCCTCCGGCGCCCGCCCGTCTCGCTCCCCCGCCCCCGAACCCGCTATTCGACACCGACGGGGCCTCCGGCTCTGCTCGGATCGGCGCCGCCGGCTGGGACGGCTCACCGATGGTGACGAATAGTGCCGAAAAGTGACATACCCAGCAGGACCAAGGCTATCCCGACGGCCGCACCGGCTTTTCCGATTTGCCCGATCCGTCGCCCCCACGCGTCGTTCGCGCCGCGCGGCACGGCGGTTCGCCGGCGCGGGCCGGTACCATCCGGCCCGCACCGGCCGGGGCGCCGTTCAGACGGTCAGCAGGCGGGCGACCTCGGGCAGGACCTCGCGGTCGTGCTCCAGCCACTCGACGTCGGCCAGCTCGGCCGGGCCGAGCCAGCGCAGCTCGTCGTGGTCCTGCAGCGGGCGCGGCTCCCCGGCGAGCAGTTCGGCGGCCCACAGCCGCAGCTCCAGGCCCGGGCGCACCAGCCACGCGCCGGGCAGCCGGGTGAGCGCCCTGGCCCGGACGCCCAGCTCCTCCATCAGCTCGCGCTCCAGCGCCTCGGTCTCGCTCTCGCCCGGCTCGGCCTTGCCGCCGGGGAACTCCCAGCGCCCCGCCACCTCGGCGGGCGCGCTCCGCCGGGCGGCGAGCACCCGCCCCCGGTGGATCAGCGCGCCGCCGACGACGATCCGGTTCTCCGTCGCGCCGCCGGCGGGCGCCTGGTGATCGGTGGTCCTGTCCATGGACGCAGACCCTATAGACGTGCCCGTCAGTCGCGCGGGCCCTTCGTCCCCGTGGCGCCGGCGGGCTCCGCCTCGACCCAGTACAGCTGCTTGTGGCCGCGCGCCTCGAACGCGGCCGCGAGCCGCTCCGCCGCCTCCCGCCCGACGCCCCCGACGACCAGGAAGCGGTTGCCGTTGTCGTCCTGGCGCATCACCCGGTAGGTGTCCATGGCGCCCAGGGTAGGGGCGGGGCGCTCAGACCCGTACCGCGCTGGCCTGCTCGCCCGTCGACAGCCCCAGCTCGCGCCGGATGTCCACCGCGAGCTTGCTGCTCTTGACGGACAGCGCCTGCGCCTTGCCGACCTCGCGGGCGAGCGTGTCCGGGTCCGTGGACTTGGCGGCGGCGTCCCAGGCGTTGGCCGCGTCCAGCTTGATCGCACCCAGCTCGATGAGCTTGGCCTTGGCCCCGGCGGGCCAGTCGACCCCGTTGACCGAGAGGTCCGCGACCTCCTTGCGGGAGGCGGTGGCCATCGTCCTGGCCCAGGTGCGGTACTCCGCGGGCTCCTCGTCGACGTCGGCCTCCGGCTCGGCGCCGAGCGCGCCGTTGTAGGCGAGCACGGCGTCCAGGTAGGTGCGCTGGGCCTGGGTCAGCTTGGTCCGGTCGGTGCGGACGCTGCCCGCGTGCATCTTCGTCTCGTCCTGGAAGGTGCAGGTCACCCGGCGGTCGCCGGAGGCCCAGCCGGAGATGCTCGGGTAGTAGTAGGACCCGCCCATGCCGTCGGGGACGAGCCAGGAGTCGAGGGCGTAGTCGTCGCGCACCGGGCCGCAGAGCTGCGCGGCCTTGGCGCTGATCTCGCTCTGGCCGGGGTAGGAGCCGCCGCGGCCCGCGAGGTTGGTGAAGCCGGCCACCTCGCCGTGGTGCGGCGCGGTGCAGGGCACCACGTGCACCCAGTAGATGCTCGCGGACTCGGCGTCCTGACCGGGGCTGAACGGCGGCTGGTTGAAGCAGTCGCCGGTCACCAGGTCCTCGATGCTCACCGAGCCCTGCGGGCCCCGGCGGGCGTCCGCGTAGCGCTCCTCCTCGAAGCCGAGTGCGGCGAGGCCGATGAACGCGATCAGGGTGACGATCGCCCCGAGCACACCGGTCACCAGACCGGTGACCGCCAGGCCGCGGCCCTTCTCGTTGCGCTTGGGCATCTGGACCAGCGCGACGATCGCGAAGGCGAGCGCCAGCGGCCACAGGCAGAGCAGGCCGGTGACCAGTGCGGCGATCGCGAAGCCGTTGGTGGACGTCGGGGCGGGGAGGTAGGCGAAACCGGGCTGGAAGCCGGAGTGGGCGCCGGGGGTGACGGCGGCCCAGCCGGTGGCGTGCGGCTGCTCGGCGCCGGGGGGCGGCGGCGGCAGCAGGCCGACGGGGGTGGCCCACGGGTCGGCCGCGGGCGGCGCCGCGGGGGCGGTGCCGGCGGCCGCTCCGGGGGTGGGCGCGGCCCACGGGTCGGGCGCGGGCGGCGCCGCGGGGGCCGGCTCCGGGGCCGCCTCGGAAGCGGGGGCGGGGCCGGGCTCGGGCTCCGAAGCGGGGGCGGGCGCGGCCTCGGGGGCCGTCACCTCGGCCGCCGCCTCGGCCGCCGTCTCGGCCACCGTCTCCGCGGCGGGCTCGGGCCGGGGTCCGGGCTCGGCCACCGGCTTGGTCAGCGCGACCCGCTCGACCGGCTCGGGCACGGCGGCGTCGGACTCGGGCTTGGACACGTGCGATCTCCCCCGGCCCGCAGGAGGCGGGCGACAGCTCGGCAGGACGACGACCCGCGGATCCCGCGGGCGCATCGTCGCGGCGGGCCGTCAGGTACGGGAACAGGCGCGCGACTCTACCGGATCCGGTGGAACACCCGCTCGCCCTTTCGCTGCCCCACGAACCACCCCCTTCCCGCAAGGCCGGGCCCCGGCTCAGCGCCCGGCCAGCACCTCCCCGTGCAGCATCGCGAACCAGCCGTCCCCGGCGGCCGCCCACTCCCGCCACCCGGCCGCGATCCGGGCCAGTTCGGCCTCGTCGGCGAACCCCTCGGCCACCGCCGTCCGCGCGATGGCGGTGTCCGTGATCCGGTCGGCCCACAGCCCGCCCCACCACGCGCGCTGCTCGGGCGTCGCGTACGTCCAGGTGCTCGACGTGGCGGTGACGTCGGTGAAGCCGGCCGCCCTCGCCCAGGACAGCAGCCGCCGCCCGGCGTCCGGCTCGCCGCCGTTGTGCCGGGCGATCCTCCGGTACAGCTCCAGCCAGCGGTCCAGTTCGGGCACCTGCGGGTACCAGGCCATGGTCGCGAAGTCGACGTCCCGGACGGCGACCACGCCGCCCTCGGCGGTGACCCGGCGCAGCTCGCGCAGCGCGCCGACCGGGTCGGCCACGTGCTGCAGCACCTGGTGGGCGTGCACCACGTCGAACTCCCCGTCCGCGTACGGCAGCCGGTGCACGTCGGCGGTCTCGAACACCACGTTGGCCAGGCCCCGTCCGGCGATGTACCCGGCGGCCGCGGCCAGCACCTCGGCCGAGGTGTCGGCGGCCACCACCCGGCCCGCCGGGCCGACCAGTTCGGCCAGGTCGGCGGTGATCGTGCCGGGGCCGCAGCCGATGTCCAGCACGGACTGCCCGGGCCGCAGCCGGTCCCGCAGGTACGCGGCGGAGTTCTCGACCGTCCGGGAGCGGTGCGAACGCAGCACGGACTCCTGGTGGCCATGGGTGTAGGCGGCGGGCTTCGGTGCGGTCATGGTGACGTCCCCCTCGGGATCGGCGGTCTCCTCGACGCCTCCGACGCTACTCCCCGTCCCGCATTTTAAGAAGATTCGTCTCACATGGCGGCCACCGCCCGGGCCGCCCGAGCCCGGCCGCCCCGCCGGGAAGAGCGACGGCCCCCGCTCGGACGACGTGTCGTCCGCGCGGGGGCCGTCCGGCCTGCGGCGGTTACGGGGTGACGGTGAACCAGGTGGTGCGGGACTTCTTGAACTCCGGCTGGGTGAGGTCCTTCGCCGCGATGCCGTCGTTGTACAGCACGGCCGAGCCGTCGTCGGTGATCAGCTGCACCCGGGCGCCGGGGGCGGTGAGGTCCGGGACGTCCGGCACCGCCTCCCAGCCGCCCGCGTCGGCGGTCGGCAGGTCGAGCAGCTTGACCGGCTGCGAGCCCGGCTGACCGTCCCAGCGGTAGAGCGCGTACGGGTCGGAGTTGTCGTCCGCCGCCCAGGAGCCGGCCACGATCAGGTACTGGCCGAGCGCGTTGCGCCGCAGGTCGCGCACCGAGAGCCCGCCGAGGTCCAGCTCGATCGGCTCGCCGAAGGTGGCGTGCGAACCGCTGAACAGCGACGGGAAGTTCGTGACCGGCACGATCAGCGCCCGGCCGCCGGTGACGGCCGGCGTGAGCGGCGCGCGGAAGCCGACGTAGGCGGTGGTGGTGCTGCCCGGCGCGAACTCCAGGCCCTCGACGTTGAAGCCGTCGATCTGCTTGGGCACCTGCCCGGCCGCCGCACCGGCCGCGAAGCCGTAGCGGTCGCCGTGCGCGCGGTCCCAGGCGATCAGGTCGTCGCGCAGGACGCTGGAGGAACCGGCCAGGGAGAGCTGGGTGGTGGCGCCCGAGCCGGTCACGGTGGTGGCGAACACGATGTGCCGCGGCGTCTTGATCTCGCCGTCCTTGTTGTTGCCCAGCGAGCCCGTCCAGTAGACGGTGTTGCCGACCCGGGTGGCGCCCTCGATGTCGATCTCCTTGGTGACGCCGAGCGCCGAGGAGAAGTCCCAGGTGCGCACGGGCGCGCCGGAGGCGTTGCGGTCGTACAGCCGCAGCACGTTGGACTCGTCGTCGGCCACCACGATGTACCCGCCGCCCGCGTCCACCGCCGCCGAGGCGTCGCTGGAGCCCGTCAGGTAGCGGCTGTCCGCCGAGAACTGCACCGCCGCCGAGGCCGCGTAGTGCAGCGTCCTCGACGCGGTCTTGCCACCGAGCCCGGTGACCTTGACGGTGAGGTCGGTGTAGCCGACGCCCTGCGCGGCGACCGCGAGGGTGCGCGCGGAGCCGGTGCCGACGACCGTCACGTCGCCGGTCCGGGCCACCGCGGTCCGGGTGCTGGCGGTGGCGGCCACGGTGAGCGAGGAGACCGGGGCGCCGCTCTGGGCGACGGTGACGGTGACCGTCGGGTCGCCGGTGGCGCCGACCGCGCCGGACAGGTAGGCGGTGGAGAACGTGATCGTCGGGGTGCCGTAGCTCACGGCGGCGGCGGGACCGGCCGGCAGCGCCAGCAGCGGGAGGGCGGCGGTGGCGACCGCCAGCGACAGCAGGCGGCGGGAGGGACGGGACACGGTGACTGCCCTTCGACGTGGTGGGCGGTGCGAGGTCCGGACCAGGGTGGGGCCCGTCGGCGAACGCCGCCCCGACGGCAGCGGGCCGTCCGGCGAACACCAGCCCTCGCCCGCCCCCCTCCGCGGCCCGCGCCGTACCGTGGACGGGCAGCCGCCTCACAGAACGGTCCCACCATGCCCGCGCCGCGCCCCTTCGTCCTGCTGAGCGCCGCGATGTCGCTCGACGGGCACCTCGACGACGCCTCCCCCGAGCGGCTGCTGCTCTCCGGCCCGGACGACTTCGACCGGGTCGACGCCGAGCGGGCCGCCTGCGACGCGATCCTGGTCGGCGGCAACACCCTGCGCGCGGACAATCCCCGGCTGCTGGTCAACGACCCCGGACGGCGGGCCGCCCGGCGCGCGGCGGGCCGTCCGGAGCACCCGCTGAAGGTGACGCTCAGCGCGAGCGGGCGGCTGGACCGCTCGCTGCGGTTCTGGCACACCGGCGGCGAGCGGCTCGTCTACACCACGGACAGCGGGGCCGCCGTGCTGCGCCCGGCCCTGGACGGGCTGGCCGAGGTGGTGGCGCTCGGCGCGGCGGTGGAGCTGGGCGCGGTGCTGGACGACCTCGGCGCGCGCGGGGTGCGGCGGCTGATGGTCGAGGGCGGCAGCGGGGTGCACACCCAGTTCCTCGCCCAGGGGCTGGCGGACGAACTCCAGCTGGCGGTGGCGCCGCTGCTGGTCGGCCAGGCGCGGGCGCCGCGGTTCGTCGGCCCGGCGGACTTCCCCGGCGGCCCGGCCCGCCGGATGCGGCTGCTGGAGGCCCGTACGGTGGGCGATGTCGTCCTGCTCAGGTACGCCCCGAAGGAGCCCGCCCCGTGACCGACCCCCGCCCCTCGACCGGCCCCCGCCCCGCCGATCTGCCCTTCCTGCGCCGGGCCGTCGAGCTCTCCCGCCGCTGCCCGCCCTCGCGGACCGCGTTCTCGGTCGGCGCCGTGGTCGTGGCCGCCGACGGCACGGTGCTGGCCGAGGGGTTCAGCCGCGAGACGGACGGCCACGAGCACGCCGAGGAGGCGGCGCTCGGCAAGCTCCCGGCCGACGACCCGCGACTGCGCGGCGCGACCGTCTACAGCTCGCTGGAGCCCTGCGGGCAGCGCGCCTCGCGTCCGGTGCCGTGCGCCGAGCTGCTGATCGCGGCCGGCGTCCCCCGGGTGGTGGTGGCCTGGCGCGAGCCGTCCACCTTCGTCGCCGAGACCCGGGGCGCCGCACGGCTGGAGGCGGCGGGCGTCGAGCTGGTGGAGCTGCCCGAGCTGGCCGGGGAGGCCCGGGCGGTCAACGCGCACCTGCTGGGCTGAAGGGACTCGAAGCGGAGGGGGATCTTTTGTATCCTGATTAAACAATCCCTTCGCATTCCGCCCCGCACCCCTGGAGACGCCCGCATGCCCGCGACGACCTTCACCCCCCGCGCCGTGCTCCTCGACATGGACGGCACCCTGGTCAACTCCGACGCCGTGGTCGAACGCTGCTGGCTCCGCTGGGCCGAGGAGCACGGCCTCGACCCGGCCGAGGTGCTGCGCGTCGCCCACGGGCGCCAGGGCCAGGCCGCCATGGCCGCCCTGCTGCCCGACCGCCCGATGGACGTCAACCTCGCCGAGAACGACCTGATGCTCGCCCAGGAGAAGGCCGACACCGAGGGCGTCGTCCCGATCCCCGGCGCCCCCGCCTTCCTCGCCGCCCTGGCCGGCCTCCCGCACGCCCTGGTCACCTCCGCCGACGCCCCGCTCGCCCGGGTCCGGATGGCCGCCGCCGGCCTCCCCCTGCCGCCGGTCCTGGTCACCGCCGAGTCCGTCGGCGCCAGCAAGCCCGACCCCGAGGGCTTCCTCAAGGGCGCCGCCGCCCTCGGCTTCGCCCCCGCCGACTGCCTCGCCTTCGAGGACTCCGAGGCCGGCATCGCCGCCGCCCGCGCCGCCGGCGTCCCGGTCGTCGGCATCGGCCCCCGCGCCGCCGCCCACCGCCCCACCGCCCACGCGGCCACCCTCGAATCCCTCACCGTCGCCCCGGGCCCCGACGGCACCCTCACCGTCACCGTCGCCTGACCCCGCCCCACCGGGCCCGCCCGCGCGCTGCGCCCCCCGGCGACCTGTGCTTCTCTGGAAACAAGCCCCCAGGAAGCCCCGTCCGCCCGTCCGGGTGCGATCGCAAAGGAATTCCGATGGCGACAGAAACCCCTCCCACCCAACGCTGCAACTTCACGACCGCCCGGCCGACCCTCAAGCAGGGCTCGTCGGGAGACGCCGTCAAACAGGCGCAGTGCTACCTCAATTCCTCCCTGACCGGGGAACCACTCGTCGTGGACGGCCAGTTCGGCCCCGTCACGGACGCCGCGACCAGACGCTTCCAGGTGTGCGCCGACATCACCGTGGACGGCGTCATCGGCGCCCAGACCTGGTCGTTCCTGACGTTCTTCTCCAACTCCCCGGGGTTCGCCTGCTGAACACCCGGCCCCCTTCCCCGGAGACCCCCGGAAACGCCAGGAGGCCGCCCGACCGCGCTCCCGCGCGCGCCGGACGGCCTCCTGCCAGGACCGTCACACGTTGAAGCGGTACTGCCACAACACCGCTGCGACCCGCGGTAACGCGAACCCGCAGCTGATGATCAGTAGTGGTAGCGGGCAGCCAGGACGATGATCTCCCGGTCCGTGACCAGGTAGACGAGGCGGTGCTCGTCGTCGATCCGCCGCGACCAGGCCCCGGGCAAGTGGTACTTCAGCGGCTCGGGCTTGCCGATGCCGGTGAACGGGTCACGCAGGACGTCCTCGATGAGCCTGTTGATCCGGGCGAGCATCTTGCGGTCGTTCTTGAGCCAGGAGGTGTAGTCCTCCCAGCCGGCCTCCTCGAAGACGAGCCTCACGCGGCACCCTTCTCGCCATCCGCCGCGTCGGGGTCGATGAGCTCCCGCTCGGAAAGCCCAATGCCACCAAGGGCGTTCTCGTACGCCTTGAGCAAGCGGCGGGCGTTCACCGGCGAGCGCAACAGGTAGGAGCCTTCACGCAGGGCGGCGTAGTCCTCGGCCGAGACGAGTACGGCGTTCCCGTGCTTGGAGACGATCTCAATGGCCTCGTGATCGTCGTTGACCTTCTTGATCAACGGGAAGAGAGCCTTGCGCGCCTCGCTGGCAGTGATCGACATCGACTGAACTCCCTCCACAGCTGGTACCACATAACGTACCACTCAAGTGGATGCGACGAGCCGGAGAAGTCAGCACCAAGTCAGCACGGAGAAGGGATCGGGGCCCGCCTCAGGGGAGGCGGGCCCCGTCCGACCTGCGCATGTGACAGATCGATCTACCTCGAAGCAGTGAAACGGTCACACGTTGAAGCGGAACTCCACGACGTCGCCGTCCTGCATGACGTACTCCTTGCCCTCGATGCGGGCCTTGCCCTTGGAGCGGGCCTCGGGGAGGGAGCCGGTCTCGACGAGGTCGGTGAAGGAGATGACCTCCGCCTTGATGAAGCCCTTCTGGAAGTCGGTGTGGATCACACCGGCGGCCTCGGGGGCGGTGGCGCCCTTCTTGATGGTCCAGGCGCGGGCTTCCTTGGGGCCGGCGGTGAGGTAGGTCTGCAGGCCGAGGGTGTCGAAGCCGACGCGGGCGAGGGTGGCGAGGCCGGGCTCGTCCTGGCCCATCGACTGGAGGAGCTCCAGGGCCTCGGCGTCGTCCAGCTCGATCAGCTCGGACTCGATCTTGGCGTTGAGGAAGATCGCCTCGGCCGGGGCGACCAGCTCGCGCTGGGCCTCCTTGAAGGCCTCGTCGCCCAGCTCGTCCTCGTCCACGTTGAAGACGTAGAGGAAGGGCTTGGCGGTCAGCAGGTGCAGCTCGCGGATCGGGGCGGTGTCGAAGCCGGCCTCGAAGAGGGTCTTGCCGGTCTCCAGGATCGCCTGGGCGGCCTCGGCGGCGGCCAGGACGGGGGCGGTGTCCTTCTTGAGGCGCGCCTCCTTCTGGAGCCGGGGCAGGACCTTCTCGATGGTCTGGAGGTCGGCCAGGATCAGCTCGGTGTGGATGGTCTCGATGTCGTCCTTCGGGGACACCTTGCCGTCCACGTGGACCACGTCGGGGTCGGTGAAGGCGCGCACGACCTGGCAGATGGCGTCCGACTCGCGGATGTTCGCGAGGAACTTGTTGCCCAGGCCCTCGCCCTCGCTGGCGCCGCGCACGATGCCCGCGATGTCGACGAAGTCGACGGTGGCCGGGAGGATGCGCTGCGAGCCGAAGATCTCGGCGAGCTTGTTCAGCCGCTCGTCCGGGACGCCGACGACGCCGACGTTGGGCTCGATGGTGGCGAACGGGTAGTTGGCCGCCAGCACGTCGTTCTTGGTCAGGGCGTTGAACAGGGTCGACTTGCCGACGTTCGGCAGGCCGACGATTCCGATCGTGAGCGACATGAAGCGCAGTCCCGTGGGCTTGGAGGAGTTGGGCGGCCCGTCCACCGGACCGATCCCCCAGTCTACGGGCAGCCGCTCGGACGTCCGCCGCCCCCGGCGAGCGCGTCCGGGCCGTCGGGGCCGCCCACCGGGAAACCCGGACGGCCCCGGCGGGAGGCCGGCCCGGCGCGGCGGGGGCGTTCGAACGAGAAGCCGCTGGTCATCCCTTCCCTCCGGGCAGTTGAGCGACGGTCACACCAATACGCCGTCCGGGGACACGGACCAAGCCCCGACGGCCCATTACACAGTGTGGCGATGATCGGACCGTACGTTGGGTGGGTGGAGCAGAGCATCCGTACCCAGCCGCCAGGGCCCAGACGCCGACCGCCGAACGGCGCGGCCGGGGCCGCCGTCCCCGGGCCGGGCCGGGCCCGCGAGAGCGCGGGGGAACCGGCCGCCCCGGCCGGGAAGGCCCGGGGGAAGACCGCCGGGAAGGCCCCGGGACGGGGCGCCGGCCCCGGGTCCCGGCTACGCCCCGTGTCCGGGCCCCCGGACCGGCCCCGGATCGCCGGGCGGCTCTACGGGCGGCGGCGCACCGGCCGGCCCGCCCGGCTGACCGCGGTCGGCACCGGCGTGGCCGCCCTGGTGGCGACACTGGCGGTGGCGGGCCTGGACCGGCTGGCCTTCGGCGGGATCGGGATCCTGTTCGGCGTCGGCTACCTGCTGGTCTGCTTCCAGCTGGCGGTCCGGGTCCGGTACGCGGACCTGCTGGCCGCGCCGATCAGCGGGCCGATCGCCTTCGCCGCCGCGCTGCTGCTGTTCGGGCCGGTCACCTCCACCGGGGTGACGGCGCAGCTGGTGGCGCTGGCGACCAACCTGGCCACCCGTTCCGGCTGGCTGTTCACGGGCACCGGTCTTGCCGCCGCGATCGTGCTGGCCCGGTTCGTCGCCCAGCGCCGGATCCACCGCGCGCGCTGATCCTCCGCTCGCGCGGTGGATCCGGCGCGCGGCGGTGGGTCCGGCGCGCGCGGCGGACCGGGCGACCGGTTCAGCCGCCGGCGCGGGCCGCCGCCATGGCCGCGCCGACGATGCCGGCGTCGTTGCGCAGTTCCGCCGGGACGACCCGCGCCCCGCGCTCGCGCAGCAGCGGCAGGAACTTCTCGTGCTTGCGGCTCACCCCGCCGCCGATCACGATCAGCTGCGGCGAGAACAGCTTCTCCACCAGGTCCAGGTACTCGTCCACCCGTTCGGCCCACTGCGGCCAGCTCAGCCCGTGCCGCTCCCTGGCCGCCGAGGAGGCCCGCCGTTCGGCGTCCTTGCCGCGCAGCTCCAGGTGGCCCAGTTCGGTGTTGGGCACCAGCACGCCGTCCACGAACAGGGCGCTGCCGATGCCGGTGCCGAAGGTCAGGACCAGGACCACGCCCGCCTGACCGCTCCCGGCGCCGTGGGCGGTCTCGGCGAGGCCGGCCGCGTCGGCGTCGTTGAGCACCACGGCCGGCAGGTCCAGCGCCTCGCGGAACAGGCCGGCGGCGTCCAGGCCGACCCAGCCCTTGTCGACGTTGGCGGCGGTCGTGGTGCGCCCGTCGACGACCACGCCGGGGAAGGTCAGGCCCACCGGGCCCCGGTGGCCGAAGTGGCGGACCACCTCGCGGACGGCGGCGACCACCGCCTCCGGGGCGGAGGGCTGCGGGGTGAGGACCTTGTGCCGCTCCTGGGCGAGCACGCCCCGGGCGAGGTCGACGGGGGCCCCCTTGATGCCCGACCCGCCGATGTCCACACCGAATACCGCCGTCATGACGACCGCCCTCCGCCGAAGTTGTCCACAGGCCTGTGCACAGGACCTGCCCCTGGGTCGAACCTACGAGAACCGGCCCGGCCGCGCACAGCGGAGGACCCGGCGACCCCGAGGGGCCGCCGGGTCCGGGGCCGAACGCCCGCCGGGCGTTCCTACAGCTTGCCCGCGGCCTCGGCGCGCAGGTCGCGGCGGAGCTCCTTGGGCAGCGAGAAGGTCAGGTGCTCCTCGGCCGTCTTGACGACCGAGACCTCGTCGTAGCCGCGCGCGGCCAGCCACTCCAGCACGCCCTCGACCAGGATCTCCGGCACCGAGGCGCCGCTGGTCAGGCCGACCGTGGTCACGCCCTCCAGCCACTCCTCCCGGATCTCCTCGGCGAAGTCCACCAGGTGGGCGGCCTTGGCGCCGTACTCCAGGCCGACCTCGACCAGGCGCACGGAGTTGGAGGAGTTCTTCGAGCCGACCACGATCAGCAGGTCGGTCTCCGGGGCCATCTGCTTGACGGCGACCTGGCGGTTCTGGGTCGCGTAGCAGATGTCGTCGCTGGGCGGGCTGACCAGCAGCGGGAAGCGCTTCTTCAGCTCGCCGACGGTGGCCATGGTCTCGTCCACCGAGAGCGTGGTCTGGGAGAGCCAGACGACCTTGGACTCGTCCCGGACCTGCACGTTGGCGACGTCCTCGGCACCGTCCACCAGGTGGATCCGGTCCGGGGCCTCGCCCATCGTGCCGATGACCTCCTCGTGGCCCTCGTGGCCCACCAGCAGGATGTCGAAGCCCTCGTCGGCGAAGCGCACGGCCTCCTTGTGCACCTTGGTCACCAGCGGGCAGGTGGCGTCGACGGTGGCGAGCTTGCCGGCCCGGGCCTCGTCGTGCACCGAGGGCGCGACGCCGTGGGCCGAGAAGACCACGATCGAGCCCTCCGGCACCTCCTCCGTCTCGTCGACGAAGATCGCGCCCTTCTTCTCCAGGGTCTGCACCACGTACTTGTTGTGGACGATCTGCTTGCGGACGTAGATGGGGGCCCCGTACTGCTCCAGGGCCTTCTCCACGGCGATCACGGCGCGGTCGACGCCCGCGCAGTAGCCCCGGGGGGCGGCGAGCAGGACACGGCGCTGCGCGGTGTTGGAGGACATGGCTCCATCGTACGGGCGCGGCGCGGCCGCGCCGACGGGAGCCGCGTTCCGGCCGGAAGCGGTCACGGGTGCTCAAATGTGGAAGCTATGAGCGAGCGAGTCGAGCCGGGCGGCCGGGACCGGCGGGGTGGGCTGCGGCGCAGCCTGGGCGTGCGCGACCTGATGGTGTACGGGCTGCTGTTCATCGCCCCGATGGCCCCGGTGGGGGTGTTCGGGGTGCTCGACGCCAAGAGCCACGGGGCGGTCGCCGCGGTCTACCTGGTGGCCACCGTGGCGATGGGGTTCACCGCCGTCTCGTACGCCCGGATGGTGCGGGCGGTGCCGCAGACCGGTTCGGTGTACGCCTACGCCCGGGCCGGGCTGGGCGACGCGGCCGGGTTCGTCGCCGGCTGGATGGCGATGCTCGACTACCTGCTGATCCCGGCGGTCGCCTACCTGTTCTCCGGCATCGCGCTGAACTCGCTGGTGCCGGACGTCTCGCGCTGGGTGTGGACGGCGCTCGCGGTGGTGCTGACCACCGCGCTGAACCTGGCCGGGGTGCGGACGGCGGCCGTGGTGGGCTTCGCGGTGCTGGCGATGGAGCTCGCGGTGCTGGCGGTGTTCGTGGTCGCGGCCGTGGTGGTGCTGGCGCAGGGTGACGCGCGGCGGGACTGGGCGAGCCCGTTCACCGCGGTCGGCGGCTTCTCGACGACCGCGGTGCTCTCGGCGGTCTCCGTGGCCGTGCTGTCCTACCTGGGCTTCGACGCGATCGCGGGCTTCGTGGAGGAGGCGGTCGGCGCGTCGGCGGCGGTGGCCCGGGCGGTGCTGTGGTGCCTGGCGCTGTCCGGCGTGCTGTTCGTGGCGCAGACGTACCTGGCGGCGCTGCTGGAACCGCTCACCCCGCAGCAGCTGGCGGCGGACCCGGCGGCGCAGGGCTCGGCGTTCTACGACACGGTGGAGGCCTCGGTCGGGCACTGGCTGCACCTGCTGGTCGCGGCGAGCAAGGCGATCGGCGCGGCGTTCGCGGCGCTGGCCGGGCAGGCGGCGGCCGGGCGGCTGCTGTTCGCGATGGGCCGGGACGGGCGGCTGCCGCGCTTTCTGGGCGCGGTCGACCCGGGCTCGGCGGTGCCCCGGCGGGCGCTGCTGGTGTCGGCGGCGGTCACCCTGGCGGCGGCGGTCTGGGCGGCGAACCGGGACGACGGTCTCGACCGGCTGACCTCGGTGGTGAACATCGGCGCGCTCACCGCGTTCACCCTGCTGCACGCCTCGGTGGTGGGCTGGTACGCGGTGAAGCACCGCTCCCGCAACCGGGTGGCGGACGTGCTGGTGCCGGTGCTGGGCGTGGCGGTGATCGGCGCGGTGGTGGCCGAGGCCTCGGGCACCGCGCAGGTGGTGGGCCTGGTCTGGCTGGCGGTGGGGCTGCTGGTGCTGCTCGGGCGGCGGGCTTCCGCTGTCGGCGGACGCCGATAGCCTCGTACGCATGGCCAACCCCAGCTCTCCCGAAGCGCCGCTCCCGGTCGGCAAGGTCTCCGCGCTGATCGGGGGCTGGGTCGACCGGCTCGGCGCGGTCTGGGTGGAGGGGCAGATCACCCAGCTCAGCCGGCGTCCGGGGGCGGGCGTGGTGTTCCTGACGCTGCGCGACCCGCAGGCCGACGTCTCGCTGACCGTGACGTGCTTCCGCTCCGTCTTCGACCAGGTCGCGGACGCGGTGCAGGAGGGCTCGCGGGTGATCGTGCACGCCAAGCCGGAGTGGTACGCGGCGCGCGGCCAGCTCTCGCTGCGGGCCGCCGAGATCCGGCTGGTCGGGCTGGGCGAGCTGCTGGCCCGGCTGGAGCAGCTGAAGCGGCGGCTGGCCGGCGAGGGCCTGTTCGCCGCGGACCGCAAGAAGCCGCTGCCGTTCCTGCCGCAGTGCGTGGGCCTGGTCACCGGCCGGGGCTCGGCGGCCGAGCGGGACGTCCTGGAGAACGCCCGGCG
This sequence comes from Kitasatospora sp. NPDC058115, assembly GCF_042884635.1. Taxonomy (NCBI): domain Bacteria; kingdom Bacillati; phylum Actinomycetota; class Actinomycetes; order Kitasatosporales; family Streptomycetaceae; genus Kitasatospora; species Kitasatospora sp. NPDC058115. The sequence goes on along the minus strand of NZ_JBHVTL010000013.1, from coordinate 98,487 downwards.
GCGCTGGCCGGCCGTCCGCTTCGAGATCCGCAACGTGCCGGTGCAGGGCGTCAGCGCGGTGGAGCGGGTGAGCGCGGCCGTCCGGGAGCTGGACGAGCACCCCGAGGTGGACGTGATCGTGGTGGCCCGGGGCGGCGGCAGCGTCGAGGACCTCCTGCCGTTCTCGGACGAGGGCCTGGTGCGGCTGGTCGCGGCCGCCCGGACGCCGGTGGTGAGCGCGATCGGCCACGAGCCGGACCAGCCGCTGCTGGACTTCGTCGCCGACCTGCGCGCCTCCACCCCGACCGACGCCGCCAAACGGGTGGTCCCGGACGTCGGCGAGGAGCTGGCCAAGGTCCGCCAGCTGCGCGACCGGGCCCGGCGGCACGTGCTGGCCCGGGTGGAGCGCGAGCAGCACGGCCTGGACGGGGTGCGCAGCCGCCCGGTGCTGGCCGCGCCGCAGCGGATGCTGGACGGGCGCGGACAGGAGGTGGACGGGCTGCTGGAGCGGGCCCGGCGCACCCTGCGCCACCGGCTGGACCACGCGCAGAGCGATCTCGGGCACACCCTGGCCCGGGTGGTGGCGCTCTCCCCGGCGGCCACCCTGGAGCGCGGCTACGCGGTGCTGCAGCGGGGCGACGGCACGGTGGTGACCGATCCGGCGCAGGCCGCGCCGGGCGAGGCGCTGCACGCCCGGGTGGCGGGCGGCGGCTTCGACGTCACGGTGGCGGGCGGCTGAGCGGCGGGCGGCCGGGCGGCGGCGCGCCGGGTCGCCGGTCCGCGCTGTCGGTCCGGCCCCCTACGCTGGCTGGCATGGCAGATCAGGAGCAGGACGCGGCGGCCGCCGCCGTGCGGACCCCGACCGCGGACGACGCGCTGGGCTACGAGCACGCCCGGGACGCGCTGCTGGAGGTGGTCCGGCAGCTGGAGAACGGCGGCACCTCGCTGGAGGAGTCGCTGGCGCTGTGGGAGCGCGGCGAGCAGCTGGCGAAGGTCTGCCAGCGCTGGCTGGACGGCGCGCGGGAGCGGCTGGACGCCGCGCTGGCCGCCGAGGAGGCAGCCCCGCCGCAGGGCTGACCCGGGAGCGGGGCCGCGGCCCCGAGAGTGTGACGCAGGTCACATCCGGAAGGGGGAACAGTTGAAGGTTCATCCATGTTGGGATCTGGTGACCGGCCCCGGCCGGTCGTACCGACAAACGGACCCCACCGTTCTCCTTCCTCCTTGAGGTGCAAAGACATGACCACCGACGCCCTGGTTCTCGACGCCGCCGCCCAGGACCTGCTGTTCCGCGAGGCCCGCACCGCCAACACCTTCACCGACGAGCCGGTCTCCGACGAGCAGGTCCAGGCGATCTACGAGCTGGTGAAGTTCGGCCCGACCGCCATGAACCAGCAGCCGCTGCGCGTCGTCCTGGTCCGTTCGGCCGAGGCCCGCGAGCGCCTGGTCCAGCACCTCGGCGAGGGCAACAAGGCCAAGACCTCCGCCGCCCCGCTGACCGCCATCCTGGCCGTGGACAACGAGTTCCACGAGGAGCTGCCGACCGTCTTCCCGCACTTCCCCGGCGCCAAGGACTTCTTCGCCGAGCGTCCGGCCCGCGAGTCCTCGGCCGCGATGAACGGCGCCCTGCAGGCCGGCTACTTCATCATCGGCGTGCGCGCCGCCGGCCTGGCCGCCGGCCCGATGACCGGCTACGACGCCGAGGGCATCAACAAGGAGTTCTTCGGTGACGGCGAGCACTCCGTGCTGGCCGTGGTGAACATCGGCAAGCCGGGCGAGAACGCCTGGTACCCGCGCTCCCCGCGCCTGGCCTACGACGAGGTCGTCACCACCGTCTGATCCCGGTCCGGACGGACAGCGCGAGGGCCCCGCACACGAGGTGTGCGGGGCCCTTCCGCGTTCGCCCTCCACGGGGTGCCCCGGGAGCGGAGGTCTCCGCTCCCGGGGCGGAAACCGGCCTACTTCAGCGCCTGCGCCAGCTCGGCCAGCTCCTCGTAGGAGGCGGTGCCGGTCAGCACGGTCGTCGCGCCGCCGGACTGCACGGTGAGCGCCCGCGCCTTGGGGCCCTGCACCCGCTCCCAGGTCTGCCCGGCGACCTCCGCGGTGCCGTCCGGCTTGCCGCCGGCCACGGCCGCCTTGAGCATGTCCTCGGGCGCGGCGTCGCTCTGCTCCACGGCCGCGTACTGGCCGGAGGGGGTGACGAAGCCCAGGTGCCAGGCGTTGCCCTTGCCGCCGCTCATCGACGCCGGGTTGTAGGTCACCGAGGTGGCCCGCCACTGCGCCGGCAGGCCCTCCGGGGAGAGCAGCGGATACGGCGCGGCCCGCTTCGCCGAGGCCGCGGCGACCGAGTACTCCACCGTGCGGACCCCGTCGCCGTCCGCGTCGTGCGGCAGGAACAGGTACCCGACCCAGACCACGACGCCGACGGCCAGCATCGACAGGATCATGTCCCGTACGGTCTGCCGGCCCCTCATGCCCTTGCTCTCTCCAGCCACCCCCACATGGTGACTCATGGCGGCGCGCACCCCCGCACCCGGGGTGTCCGCGTCCGGGTGAACGGGGGCGGAACCGGCCCCCGCCGCCCCCGCGGGGGGACCGCGCCACAGACACCCCTGCCGGGGGCAGATACGATCGCAACACCCTCACCACGGCGTTCGACCAGGCAGTAGTCGGGCGCTCACTGGCCGTCGCGTACAGAGAGGTAACGACGATGACCACGCAGTACCCGCACCACCTGCCCAGCGCCCTGGAGGTCGCGCCGGAGGCTCCCGACCGGAACCTCGCGCTCGAACTCGTCCGGGTCACCGAGGCCGCGGCGCTCGCGGCCGGCCGCTGGGTCGGCCGCGGCGACAAGAACGGCGCCGACGGCGCGGCCGTCCGGGCCATGCGCACCCTCGTCTCCACCGTCTCGATGAACGGCGTCGTCGTCATCGGCGAGGGCGAGAAGGACGAGGCCCCGATGCTCTACAACGGCGAGCGGGTCGGCGACGGCACCGGCGCCGAGTGCGACGTCGCGGTGGACCCGGTCGACGGCACCACCCTCACCGCCAAGGGCATGAACAACGCGGTCGCCGTCCTGGCCGTCGCCGACCGCGGCACCATGTTCGACCCGAGCGCCGTGTTCTACATGGACAAGTTGGTCGCCGGCCCGGAGGCCGCCGACTTCGTCGACATCACCGCGCCGCCGGCCGTCAACATCCGCCGGGTCGCCAAGGCCAAGGGCATCGCCGTCGAGGACGTCACCGTGGTCGTCCTCGACCGCCCGCGCCACCAGGGCCTGATCCAGGAGATCCGCGAGGCGGGCGCCCGGATCAAGTACATCTCCGACGGCGACGTCGCCGGCGCCATCATGGCCGCCCGCGAGGGCACCGGCGTCGACCTGCTGATGGGCGTCGGCGGCACCCCCGAGGGCATCATCGCCGCCTGCGCGATGAAGTGCATGGGCGGCGTGATCCAGGGCCGGCTGTGGCCCAAGGACGACGCCGAGCGCCAGAAGGCGCTGGACGCCGGGCACGACCTCGACCGGGTGCTCTCCACCGACGACCTGGTCAGCGGCGAGAACGTGTTCTTCGTCGCCACCGGCATCACCGACGGCGAGCTGCTGCGCGGCGTGCACTACCGCCAGGAGACCGCCACCACCAGCTCGCTGGTGATGCGTTCCAAGAGCGGCACCATCCGGGAGATCCACTCCACCCACAAGCTGTCCAAGCTGCGGGCCTACAGCGCGATCGACTTCGACCGCGCCAACTGACGCACCACACGGTCCGCGGTCCCGGCGAAATCCCCCTTCGCCGGGACCGCGGTGCGTCTTCCGCCGGGACGTCTTCCGCCGGGACGTCCCCCGTCGGCGCGTCCTCCTCGGGGACGTCCTCCGCCGGGCGGCCCCGGCGTCACCCGGCGATCAGTCCGCGCGCCCCCGGCACCCGGGCCGCCTCGCGCAGCTCGACGTCGCGGCGGCGGCGCCGCGCCAGCACCACCCGGCGCTCGGCCGCCGTCAGCCCGCCCCAGACCCCGTACGGCTCCGGCTGCGCCAGCGCGTGCTCCCGGCAGTCCAGCAGCACCGGGCACCGGGCGCACACCTGCTTCGCCTGTTCCTCGCGCGACAGCCGGGCCGCGGTCGGCTCCTTGGACGGCGCGAAGAACAGGCCCACCTCGTCCCGCCGACAGGCCGCGGCGGTGTGCCACGGGTTGTCCTCGCCCGCCGACTGCGGGGCCGGGCGCCGCTCCATCAGCTGGGCCGCGAGCACCGGCGAGGCCGCGGTGGACGGCCGCGCGACCGGCGACGGGGCAGCCGGCGCGGTGGCGGCGGACGAGGTGGTGCGGGACTCGATCGGATGCAGCACGGCCGTACTCCTGACGAGGCTCTCGGACACGGGGAAGGCTCGCTCCCATGCCCAGCTGCGGGCCCCCGTTCACACCCCCGGGCCGGCCTCAGGCCGCCTCCGGTACGCAGCCGTACAAGAAGCGATGTGCCAGAGGAACTACCCCGCGCCCGCGGGATTCATGCACACTGCACGCAAACGACTACAGCCTGCACCCGCCGCAACGACAAGTGCCCGGCCGGGAGTTGCCTCCGACCGGGCACCGGGCCCGTCCCGCACGCGCGACTCAGTCGGCGCCGAGCTGCTTGCGCACCCACTCCTTGAGCTTCTTGCCCCGGCGCGGCTTGGCCTCGCACCCGCCGAACACGGCGGTGCCCTTCACCCGCACCACCGGCGCGTACGGGTCCGCCGCGGTCTGCTCCTTGACGTCGAATCCGCCGAAGATGCCGACGCCGCCGCCGTGCAGGCTGACGTTCTCCGGCACCTTGACCTCCACCCCGCCGAAGATCGCCACCACGTCGATCACCACCTCGGGCGACTCGAAGACGGCGTCGGTCAGGTCGATCTCCACCCCGCCGAAGATCGCCACGGCCCGCAGGTGGGAACCCACCCGCCACCGCCCCTTGCGGGAGGAGCCGCCGAAGACCGCCAGCATGGTCGGCGCCTCGTTGCGGGCCGGCAGCCGCACCGGGCCCTCCGGCCGCGGGCCGGCCGCCTGCTCCGGGCCGCCCAGCGGCGGCTTCTCGAAGGAGACCTCGCGGTGCACCGGGAGGTCCCGGGTCAGCGGCACGAGGTCGCCCAGGGTCTTGGCCGCGTAGGCCGCCTCGATCCGCTCGGCGTGCTCCTCGACGTCCAGCCGCCCCTCGGCGTAGGCGTCGCGCAGCAGCTCCGCCACCCGTTCGCGGTCGGCGTCCGAGGCCCGCATCTCGGCCTCCGCCACCGGGGCGTGCGCGGCCCGCGCGGGCGGCGCCGCCGCGGGCTTGGTCATCGGTACGGGCCCCTGCCCCTGATCGTCCATCTGCTGGTCCTGCGGGTCCTTCGACGGCGAGTTGTCCACGGGGGCAAGCCTAGTCAACGGGGCAACCCCCGTACCGCCCCCGGGTGACCCTGGTCACGCAGGCGGACCTTCCCGCGTGCGGGATATCGGCGGGTCCTACCCTTGAGGGTGCTTTCGCCCCTCCAGGGTGCTTCGCCGACGCAGCCGGAACACCGGCAACACTGGACACCTAAGGACCGCCCCCATGGCTCCCACGCCGGACTTCGAGTACAGCGACCTGCTCCCCCTGGGCGCTGACCCGACCCCCTACCGCAAGCTCACCTCCGAAGGCGTCTCCACCTTCGAGGCCGGCGGACGCACCTTCCTCCAGGTGGAGCCCGAGGCCCTGCGGCTGCTCACCGCCGAGGCGATGCACGACATCTCGCACTACCTGCGCCCCGCCCACCTCGCCCAGCTGCGCCGCATCCTGGACGACCCGGAGGCCAGCCCGAACGACCGCTTCGTCGCGCTGGACCTGCTGAAGAACGTCAACATCTCGGCCGGCGGCATCCTGCCGATGTGCCAGGACACCGGCACCGCGATCGTCATGGGCAAGCGCGGCCAGAACGTGCTCACCGCGGGCGGCGACGAGGCCGCCGTCGCGCGCGGCGTCTACGACGCGTACACCAAGCTGAACCTGCGGTACTCCCAGATGGCCCCGGTGACCATGTGGGACGAGAAGAACACCGGCAACAACCTGCCGGCGCAGATCGAGCTGTACGCGACCGACGGCGACGCCTACAAGTTCCTCTTCATGGCCAAGGGCGGCGGCTCCGCCAACAAGTCGTACCTCTACCAGGAGACCAAGGCGATCCTGAACGAGGCCAGCATGCTCGCGTTCCTGGAGCAGAAGATCCGCTCGCTGGGCACCGCGGCCTGCCCGCCGTACCACCTGGCGATCGTGATCGGCGGCACCAGCGCCGAGTTCGCGCTGAAGACCGCCAAGTACGCCTCCGCGCACTACCTGGACAACCTGCCGACCTCCGGCGACGCGAAGACCGGCCACGGCTTCCGCGACCTGGAGCTGGAGGCCAAGGTCACCGAGCTGACCCAGAAGATCGGCATCGGCGCCCAGTTCGGCGGCAAGTACTTCTGCCACGACGTGCGCGTCGTCCGCCTCCCGCGCCACGGTGCCTCGCTGCCCGTCGCGATGGCCGTCTCCTGCTCGGCCGACCGCCAGGCGCTCGGCAAGATCACCGCCGAGGGCGTCTTCCTGGAGCAGCTGGAGACCGACCCGGCGAAGTACCTGCCGGACACCACCGACGAGGCCCTGCTGGTCAGCGGCTCCGCCGGGGGCGACGACGGCGTGGTGCGCATCGACCTCGACCAGCCGATGTCCGCGATCCGCGCCGAGCTCTCCAAGTACCCGGTGAAGACCCGCCTCTCGCTCACCGGCACCCTGGTCGTCGCCCGCGACATCGCCCACGCCAAGATCAAGGAGCGTCTGGACGCCGGCGAGGGCATGCCCAAGTACCTCCAGGACCACCCGGTCTACTACGCCGGCCCGGCCAAGACCCCCGAGGGCTACGCCTCCGGCTCCTTCGGCCCCACCACGGCCGGCCGGATGGACTCCTACGTCGACCAGTTCCAGGCGGCCGGCGGCTCGATGGTCATGCTCGCCAAGGGCAACCGCTCCAAGCAGGTCACCGACGCCTGCGCCCAGCACGGCGGCTTCTACCTCGGCTCCATCGGCGGCCCCGCCGCCCGCCTCGCCCAGGACTGCATCAAGAAGGTCGAGGTCCTGGAGTACGCCGAGCTCGGCATGGAGGCCGTCTGGCGCATCGAGGTCGAGGACTTCCCGGCCTTCATCGTGGTCGACGACAAGGGCAACGACTTCTTCCGCGAGACCACCGAGGGCCCGCTGATCACCAACCTCCGCGTCCGCTCCAAGGAGTAGCCCTCCCCCGCACACCGCCCCCGCCCCGGCCGCCCCCCGCGCCCGGGGCGGGCCCGTTCCCGCCCGGATTCGGCCTCGCACCCCGTACCGGAAACTCGTACCATTGTGGTACGGGATCAGCCGTCCGAGGAGGGCACACCGATGACGATCAGCGCCAGCGACGCACGCACGCAGCTCTTTCCCCTGATCAAGAAGGTCAACGACGACCACGTCCCGATAAGGATCACCTCCAGGGGCGGTGACGCCGTCCTGATGTCCGCCGAGGACTACGACTCCTGGCAGGAGACGATCTACCTGCTGCGCTCCCCCGCGAACGCCCAGCGCCTCATGGCGGCCGTCGCCCGCGACAGGGCGGGCGATCCGGGCGTCACCCGGACCATGGAGGAGTTGGAAGCCCTGGCGGGTGAGGTGTGAGGAGCGTCCACTTCGATCCGGACGCCTGGGAGGACTTCCTGTTCTGGCTGGGCTCGAACCGGAGGACCGCGCAGCGGATCGCCCGCCTGATCGGCGAGATCCAGCGCGACCCGTTCAGCGGGATCGGCAAACCGGAGCCCTTGAAGGGCGACCTCGCGGGCTACTGGTCGCGCAGGATCGATGACGAGCACCGCCTCGTCTACCGGGCGGACGAGAAGGAAGTGAAGATCCTCAAGGCCAGCTACCACTACCGGTGACGGTCGTGCGCCGTCAGGCGTCGAAGTCGTACTCAAGGACGTAGGAGGCGGCGTCCAGGGTCATCTCGTTCAGCTCGACGACCTGGCCCTCGTCGGCGAAGGCGGTGCGGCAGATGAGGATGACCGGGGTGCCGGCGGAGAGGTCGAGGCGGGCGGACTCGTCGGCGCTGGGCATCCGGGAGCGGACCTCCTCGCGGAAGTGGACGGGCTTGGCGCCGATCTCGGCCAGCCGGGCGTAGGTGCCGCCGGGGCCGGTGTCCTCACGGGTGATGGCGGTGCCCGCGACCAGGCCGGCCGGCAGGTAGGAGGTCGACAGCAGGACCGGCTTGCCGTCCAGGACGAAGCGCCGGTGCCGGACGCACATCGGCTCGCCCGGGTCCACGCCGAGCACCCGGGCCACGTGTTCGGGCGCGCCCCGCTCGCTCACCGAGACCTGGTCGACGACGAGGCTGCGGCGGTCGATGTCGGCCGACCATATCGAGCGGCCCGAGCCCCACTGGCCCTGGGCGAGCCGCTGGATGCCGCGCCGGCGCAGCGGCCGGAAGTCCCGGACGAAGACGCCCGCCCCGCGGCGGGCCTCGGCGATGCCCTCGCTCTGCAGCACGCCGAGCGCCTGGCGGGCGGTCATCCGGGCGACGTCGTAGGTGTCCATCAGGTCGTTCTCGCCGGGGAGCCGGTCGCCCGCGCGGTACTCGCCGGCGTCGATGGCCGCCTTCAGGCTGTCGGCGATCCGTTGGTACTTGGGCTGCTTCTCGCCACTGCTGCTGCCGACCATCGCCGTCTCCCTCGTCCCTCGCCGGAAATCGTAGGCGCGCCTTCGGTCTGCGGTAAGCCGATAGGACCGGTTCGACCGTTGACATCTCTAGAGATATTAGCTTCTCTAGAGATGCTGGGTAGTCGCCGAGCAGTGCCGAACCAAGCCAAGCCACGACAGCGACCAGGGCCGGCCGCCACCCGTCGCCGCGCCCGCACCGGAGCAGCAAGGAGCAGCGCGGTGAGCATCCGAAAGCGCGCCGCCGCGGCCTACCGGCCGCGCGTGGGGGAATCCGTCCTCGACACCAGGACCGGACGCACCGGCATCTACATGGACACCATCGGCGGTGAGCACTACCTCCGCCCGCCCGAGGGCGGCCGCGAGTGGACCGCCCGCCCCGAGCACGTCACCCCTGCGGCCCCGGTCGGCGGAACGGCCTTCGAGGGCGCCGCCGGGGCCGAGTCCGCGGGACGGACCGGACCGGCACGCCGGGCCGGCCCCTCGCCCCTCCCCGCCACCTGAGGCCGCCTCCGCGGAAACCCGCACCGGTCAATTCCGGCCACCGGACGCACGGCGGGCCGCCCACCGCGTCGGTGGACGGCCCGGGTCCGCGCCCGTGGTGCCCCGTCAGGGGCAGTTGCCGACGGTTCCGGCGAAGGCGCCGGCGGCGGTGGCCACGTAGGCCGCCGAGACGACCGCCGTCGACACGGCGACCACGGCAAGACGACGAAGCGTGCTCATGGGTGGATCCCCCTCGGGTGCGCGGGCCGCCCCCTGGCGGCCCGGGTCAGGTGAAGTGCCGCTCCACGGCGTGCGCCCCGCACCACCGGGACGGCGGGGTGCGGGGCGCACGGGTGCGGTGTGTGTGGGCTACGGGTGACCGCTGATGACTCCGGCCGAAGCGCCGGTGGCGGTCACGAGGTAGCCGGTGGTCACCACGATCGTCGAGACGGCGACGACCGCGAGGCGACGAAGCGTGTTCAAGCGTTCCCCCCTGGAACCGCTGACGGGACGGTCCTACGGGTGGCTGGAGATGACGCCCTGCGGCTCGCGCTCGGTGGTCGCCCCGTCGCCGGCCGGCTCCACGACGTACTGGCCCTCGTCACCGAAGAGGTCGTCCTCCAGGTCGGCCTTGCGGTCCGCGGTGGGCTCGGCGTACTCGGCCTGCTCCGAGGTCGCGGCGACCGCGCCCTCGACCGCCTGGCCGGCCTCGGCCGCGGCCTGCTCGGCCGGCGCGGCCGCCACGGGGGTCTCGCTCTGCTCGTTGGCCATGCTGGGGCCGCCTTTCGGTCATCACATGTCTTCCGCCCCACCGGGTCGGCGCGGGCGCGGAGTCAGTATCGTAGGGTTGATTAAATGACCGATAAACATCGTGCGGCTGACCGTGCCGTCCGGCAGAGTCGGCCCCCCGCCTAAGCTGAGGCCACCACAACGGCGGAACCGCCGAGCGCCCTACCGGGACATCAACACCAGGCCATCGGGGGACTACATGGAGTTTCGGGAGACGCCGCCTGCACCGGCGCTGCGCTTCCAGGTACTCGGTCCGGTCCAGGCCTGGCTCGACGGCAGGCAGCTCGCCCTCGGTTCCCCGCAGCAGCAGGCCGTTCTGACGATGCTTCTGCTGCACGCCGGACGCCCCGTCACCACCCAGGACCTCGTCGACGGCCTCTGGGGCGACCGCCCGCCCGCCCAGGCCGTCGCGGCGCTGCGCACCTACGTCTCCCGGCTGCGCACGGTCATCGAGCCCCGGCGCGAGGTGCGCCGGCCCGCCGAGTTCCTCGTCTCCGTCGCCGACGGCTACGCCCTGCACATCCCGGGCGAGGCCCTCGACATGACCGTGTTCGAGCACCTCGCCGCCGAGGCCGCGACCGCCCGCGGCGCCGGGGACCTCGACAACGCCCACCGGCTGCTGGTCCGTTCGCTCGGCCTGTTCGCCGGCCGTCCGCTCACCGGCGTCCCCGGTCCGTACGCGGACGCCCAGCGGCTGCGGCTGGCCGAGCGGCAGGTGTCCGTCGCCGAGGACCGGTGCGCGCTCGCCCTCGACATCGGCCTGCACGCCGAGGTGGTCGGCGAGCTGAACTCGCTCACCGCCGAGCACCCCCTGCGCGAGCGGCTGCGCGAACTGCTGATGCTCGCGCTGTACCGCTGCGGCCGGCAGGCCGAGGCGCTCGGCGTCTACACCGACACCCGCAAGCTGCTGATCGACGAACTGGGCGTCGAACCGGGCGCCGGGCTGTCCACCATGCATGCCCGGATCCTGGCCGCGGACCCGGCGCTGACCCTGCCGGCCGCCCCCGTCCCGGCGGCCGCCGCCACCCGCGAGGAGGGGCCGGCCGCCCCGCCGCCTCCGGCCCAACTCCCGGCCGACGTCTCGGACTTCAGTGGCCGCACCGAGATGGTGTCCGATCTCTCGGCGGTCCTGATGAACGCCACCGGCCAGGCCGTGGTGGTCACCTCGCTGGCCGGCATCGGCGGCGTCGGCAAGACCACGCTCGCCGTGCACGTCGCCCACCGGGTGCGCACCGAGTTCCCGGACGGGCAGCTGTACGTCGACCTCCGCGGCGCGGGCGCCTCGCCCGCCGACCCGGCCGTGGTGCTCGGTGACTTCCTGCACGCCCTCGGCGTCACCGAGAACCCGGACTCGCTGGAGCAGCGCGCCGCCCTCTACCGCTCGCTGCTCGCCAGCCGGCGGATGCTGATCCTGCTCGACAACGCCCAGGACGCCGAGCAGATCCGGCCGCTGATCCCCGGGGTGTCCAGCTGTGCGGTGCTCGCCACCAGCCGCTCCCGGCTGGCCGGCATCCCCGGCGCGCACCTGGTGGACGTCGAGGAGCTGACGCCGGAGGAGGCGCTCGCGCTGTTCTCCGCGATCGTCGGCGAGCAGCGCGTCGCCGCCGAACCGGAGGCGGCCATGGCAGTGGTGACCGCCTGCGGATTCCTGCCGCTCGCCGTCCGGATCGCCGCGGCCCGGCTCGCCAGCCGTCCCCGCTGGAGCGTCTCGGACCTCGCCCGCCGCTTAGCCGATCAGCGCCGGCGCCTGGACGAGCTCCAGCTCGGCAACCTCGCCGTGGAGACCACCATCGGGCTCGGCTACGGGCAGCTCTCCCCCGCCGAGGCCCGCGCCTTCCGCCTGCTCTCGGTCGTGGACTCCCCGGACCTGCCGCTGGCGGCGGTGTCCGCGCTGCTCGGTGTCGACGAGGACGAGGCCGAGGACCTCGCCGAGGCGCTCGTCGAGGCGAACATGCTGGAGACCTTCGCCCCCGGCCGCTACCGGTACCACGATCTTCTCCGGCTCTACGCGCAGCGGCAGAACGAGCGCTCCGGGGACGTGGCGGAGCAGCGGTCCGCCGTGCTCCGGCTGCTCGACCTCCTGCTCGCCACGGTCCGCAACGCGGCGCGGGCCATCGAACCCGACGACCAGCTGCCCGAGCCGCTCAACGTGCCCGGCTCCGGCGGCATCGCGCTGATCACCAACGCGTTCGCCCGGGAGTGGCTGCGGACCGAGACCGCGCTGCTCCTCAGCTCGGTCGAGGCCGCGGTCCAGGGCCCGGGCCTGCTGCTGCGGCCCGCCGTCGACCTGCTGATCATCCTCGGCAGCCTGGTGGAGGACCCGACCCACGGGGCGCGCGTGCGCCGGATGCTGGAGGCGGCGGAGCACAACGCCGGACGGTACGGGGACGCGGCGGCGCTCGCCCGGGTCCACTTCGCCTTCGGCACGCTGCAGTCGATCACCAACGACTTCCAGGGCGCCGAGCAGTCGCTGCGCAAGAGCCTCGGTTTGCAGGACGCGGACGACATGACCGTCCTGCAGTCCATGGCGGCCAACGACCTCGGCATCGTCCTCAGCCTCGCCAACCGCCCGGCCGAGGCGCTGCCGTTCTTCGAGCAGGCCCTCGCGATCAGCCGGGTGGTGGGCGCGCCGATCGGCGAGGCGCGGCTGCTCGGCAACATGGCCCGGGCCCAGCTCGGCCTGGGCATGGTCGAGACGGCCGTCAGCTCGGTCACCGAGGCGGTCGCCACCGCGCGCGCCTCGAAGAACGGCCCCTGCCTGGCCGACACCCTGTACCAACTCGGCGTGGTCCTCTCCTCCGCCGACGATCCCGCGACCGCCGCCGATCACCTGCGCGAGTCCCACCGGCTCTACCAGTCCCAGCAGAACCGGCTGCGCGAGGGCTACACCCTGGCCCGGCTCTCCTCCGCGCTGCTCGCCGCCGGCCAGCAGGCCGAGGCGGCCGAGGCCGCCGAGGAGTCGCTGGCGATCGGGCTGGAGATGGACTCCGCCTACTGCCAGGGCCTGGCCAACGCCGCACTGGGCGAGGCTCTGCTCGGCCTCGCCCAGCCCGCACGCGGCCTGGCGTGTCTGCGCGAAGCCCACGCCATCTTCACGCGGCTCGGTGTGCCGGAGGCCTCCCCCGTGGCGGACCTCATCTCCCAGCAGCACACCGAGCCCCTCTTTCCCCCCGCGCCGTAGGCCTCCGTTCCCCCGTGTTCCCCCCTGGAGGCCTTCCCCCGAGAGCGTCCGGTGTTCCCGCAGCCCCCCGGCTGCGGGAACACCGTCAACGCTTCCCCGGCGCTGGACTCCACTGTGCACCGACCGGATTGACGTTCAATAAACGCCCGATTGTCAGTCTGCGGACCGACGGATCCGCAGGTCAGCACGGGTGCGGACGCCGACCGTACGGCGTGCGGCCCCGATCGCACCACCCCGGGCCGCGCCCTGCGCTTCCGGGCAGGGGGCGGTGTCGGCCAACCGCCGCGAGTTGGCCGGAAACGGACCCCACGGCGCAGTGATCACGCATATTCTCGGAGGCCAGTACACACACGAGTGCACTTCCCCGGTGGACCAATCCGGAAAAGGCAGCGCGGCGGCGCTCCCGCAGTGCAGAGTGTCTCTGTGCAAAGAGTCTGTGCAAAGTGTCAGCGTGCAGTCAGCATGGCAATGCAGTCATTGTGACGCGGGGAGCGTGACGTACCGCCACCGGCAGCGGGCCGGCGGGGAAGCACGGACGCCGGGAGGAGACGGCGGCCCGGCCCCGCGCCTCGTCCGGCCGACCGGAGGCCCGGCCGAAAGGTGCCTCTCAATCGTGACGACCGGACAGATATCGGATCCGTTCCCCGTCGACGAGGACGCGGGTGGCGACGACGGGTCCGACGTCCTGCGCCGCCGGGCCGAGCGCGCCCTTCAGGCGGTCGCCTTCGACACCATCGGCACCGGCTACGCCGAGGCGTTCCCCTCCAAGGACGGACAGCTGGCCTGCGGCCACCGGCTGCTGGCCGCGCTGGAGCCGGGCGCCGCCGTGCTGGACGTCGGCTGCGGCAACGGCGAGCCGACCGTCCGCCAGCTGACCGCCGCCGGGATGCGGGTCACCGGGGTCGACCTCTCGGACGTCATGCTGACCCTGGCCCGGGAGGCCCGCCACCCCGGCCCCCACCCGCCCCTCCTGCACCGCATGGACATGTACGACCTCGCCACCGAGCGCGCCCGCTCCGCCTGGAACCTGCCGCGGCTCGGCCCCGCCGGGCGGGGCACCTTCGACGCGGTCACCGCCTTCTTCTCGCTGATCCTGCTCCCCCAGGACGAGATCCCCACCGTGCTCGGCCGGCTGCGCGAGCTGCTGCGGCCCGGCGGGCTGCTGGCGCTCGGTATGGTCGAGGCGGATCTCGATCACGTTCCCCTGCCGTTCCTCGGCCGGGAGCTGCGGATCAGCGGATATCTGCGGGAGGATCTCGAACGGGTCCTGCTGGCGGCCGGGTTCACGGTCGAGGAGCGGGAGGGCCGTCCGTACGCGCCCGCCAGCACCTCGCTGCCGCCGGAGGAGCAGCTCTTCCTCCGCTGCCGGCGGACCGGCTGACGACGCCGGACCGCGGCACCCCGGCAGCACCCAGGCACACCCCGGCAGTCCCCGACAGACCACAGACCGTACCGATCCCCAGGACAGGCACCCGTGCGCGACCAGCTCAATCCCGAGGCCGGAGAGCCGCCTGCCCTGCCGACCCCGCGCCGCCCGTCGTCACCCCCGGAGCGCGTCCCCGAGCGCCTCGCCTACCTCGACTCCGCGACCCGGCGGATCAACAGCGCCCTCGACCTGGCCGCCACCCTGCGCAACGTCGGCCGGGTGCTCGTCCCCGCCCTCGCCGACGCCGCCGTCGTCCACCTGCGCGACCCGCTGCCCAACGTCGAGCGCGAACCCGGCTTCCCCGAGCATCTGCGGATCCACCACAGCCAGGGCACCCGGCTGGGCCGGCGCGGCCGCCCGGCCGGCGACGACCGCCGCGACCGCTACGGCAGCCGGTACGGCGCCCGCTCCACCGCCGACCCCGGCCCGGCCACCCCGGTCACCCGCGGCGGCGCGCTCGCCCACACCCTGCTCAGCCGCCGCCCCGCCGAACCGGTCGTGCTCGGCGCGGACGGGAACAGCGGCAGCGCCCGCACCACCGAGCTGCTGCGCGAGCTGTACGGCGCCCGCGGCCTGGCCCGGCTCAGCCCGGGGACCTCGGTGCTCGCCCTGCCGCTGCGCGGGCGCAAGACCGTGCTGGGGCTGCTGGTGCTGATCCGGCGCCCGCGCGCCAAGAGCGGCCGGCCTGGCTTCGACGCCACCGACACCGCCACCGCCGCCCACCTCGCCACCCAGGCCGGGCTGGCCGTCGACACCGCGCTGCGGTACGCCCGCGAGTGGGAGATAGCCAACGAGCTCCAGCGCAGCATGCTGCCGCTGCGCCTGCCCCAGCCGCACGGCGTCCGGCTCGCCCAGCGCTACCTGCCCGGCGAGCGCGGCGCCCAGGTCGGCGGCGACTGGTACGACGCCGTACCGCTGCCCGGCAACCGGGTGGCGCTGATCGTCGGCGACGTGATGGGCCACTCGCTCACCTCGGCCGCCATCATGGGCCAGCTGCGCACCAGCGCCCAGACCCTGGCCGCGCTCGACCTGCCGCCGCACGAGGTGCTCTACCACCTGGACGAACAGGCCCAGCGGCTCGGCCGCGAGCAGCACCTGGCGACCTGCGTCTACGCCGTCTACGACCCGATCGCCAACCGGGTGGTGCTCGCCAACGCCGGGCACGTGCCGCCGGTGCTCGTCCAGCCGGACGGCACCGCCGAGCTGCTCGACCTGGAGGCGGGCGCCCCGATCGGCGTCGGCGGGGTCGACTTCTCCTCCGTCGAGCTGCCCGCCCCGCCCGGCTCCGCCCTGCTGCTGTTCACCGACGGCCTGGTGGAGACCCGCAACCGGCCGCTCAGCGACGGCCTCGAACTGCTCCGCGCCCGGCTCGCGGGCGCCCAGCGGCACGCGCCCGAGCACCTCTGCCAGGAGGCGCTGCGGATCCTGCCGCCCGGTGACCGGGGCGACGACATCGCGCTGCTGGCCGCCTGCTTCGACGGCATCCCGGCCGGGGACGTCGCCCACTGGTACCTCCAGCCGCGCAACGAGACGCCGGGGCGGGCGCGCCGGCTGGCCGCGCACACGCTGCGCCGCTGGGGTCTGGAGGAGCTGACCGAGGCGACCGAACTGATGGTCAGCGAGCTGGTCACCAACGCCGTCCAGCACGCCACCCGCCCGGTGACGCTGAGCCTGGTCCGCACCACCCGGCTGCGCTGCGAGGTCGGCGACGACAGCCCGCTGCTGCCCCGGCCGCGCCGGACCGGGCCGGAGGACGAGCGCGGGCGGGGCCTGCAGATCGTGGCCCGGTGCGCCGAGCGCTGGGGCGCGACCCGGCTGGGCACCGGCAAGGTGGTCTGGTTCGAGCAGCGCCTGCCGTGACGTGCGACGGGGCCGCCCCGGCGCACTGTGCCGGGGCGGCCCCCCGCCGGGCCGTCAGACCTGTTCGGGCACCTTGGGCGCCCCGGGCGCCCCGGGCTCCGGGTCGGCGCCGCTCCCGGCGGGCTCCAGCCGGGCCATCAGCTGCTCGCCCTCCATGTCCACCCGGGGCACCACCCTGTCCAGGCTCTTCGGGAACCACCAGGCGGCCCGCCCGAACAGCGCCATCGCGGCCGGCACCAGGGCCATCCGCACCACGAAGGCGTCCACCAGCACGCCCACCGCGAGCGCGAACCCGATCGGCTGGACGATCGGGTCGTGGCCGAAGACGAACGAGCCGAAGACCGCGATCATGATCAGCGCCGCCGCGGTCACCACCCGGGCCCCGTTCCGCACCCCGGCCACCACGGCGTCGCGCGCCGTCATGCCGTGCACGTGGTGCTCCTTCATGCCGGAGACCAGGAACAGCTCGTAGTCCATCGCCAGCCCGAACAGCACGCCGATCAGCAGGATCGGCACGAAGCTGACCACCGGGCCGACCTTCGGCACGTCGATCAGGCCGTCCAGCCAGCCCCACTGGTAGACCGCGACGACGGCGCCGAGCGAGGCCGTGATGGAGAGCAGGAAGCCCGCCACCGCCTTCAGCGGCACCAGGACCGACCGGAAGGCCAGCGCCAGCAGCACCAGGGCGATGCCCACGATCACCGCGACGAACGGCGGCAGCGCGTCGGCGAGCTTGGCGGAGACGTCGATGTTGGCGGCGGTGGTGCCGGTGACGTCGATCCGCGCGCCGGTCCCGGCCCGGAGCTCCTCGCGCTGCTCGCGGATGTCGGTGACCAGCTGCCGGGTGTCGGCGTGGTCCGGGCCGGTCTTCGGGATGACCGGCAGCAGGGCGGTCCGGCTCGGCGCGTCGAGCTGCGGCGGGAGCAGGGTCTGCACGCCGGGCAGCGCGGCGAGCCGGTCGGCCACGCCCTGCACCGCCTGCTCCGGTTCGGAGGCCCCGGCGGCGTCGACCACGACGACCAGCGGGGCGTTGAAGCCGGGGCCGAAGCCGCGGTCGACCAGGTCGTAGGCGGTGCGGGCGTCGGTGCCCTTCGCCTGCGAGCCGCCGCCGGGCAGGCCGAGGGTGAGGCTCGCGGCGGGCACGGCGAGCGCGACCAGCGCGGTGAGACCGGCCAGCAGGACGGCCAGCGGGCGGCGCACCACGAAGCCCGCCCAGCGCTCGCCGAGCGTCGTGCGGCCCGTGGTCCGCGGCGCGCGCCGCCGGACCGGCAGCCGGTCGATGCCGCGGCCGGCGAAGCCGAGCAGGGCGGGCAGCAGGGTGATCGCGACGAGCACCGCGACGACGACGGCGCCGGAGGCGGCCAGGCCCATCACGGTCAGGAACGGCACGCCGGCGACCGCGAGACCGGCCAGGGCGGCGACCACGGTGAGGCCGGCGAAGACCACCGCGCTGCCGGCGGTCGCGTTGGCGCGGGCGGCGGCCTCCTGGGGCTCCAGACCCTCGGCCAGGTGGCGGCGGTGCCGGGAGACGATGAACAGGGCGTAGTCGATGCCGACCGCCAGTCCGACCATCAGCGCCAGCACCGGCGCGGTGGAGATGATCTCGAACGAGCCCGCCACGGTGAACACGGCGGCCATCGCGACACCGACCCCGATCAGGGCGGTGACCAGCGGGAGCCCGGCCGCGGCCAGCGAGCCCAGGGTGACCACCAGGACCACCCCGGCCACGATCAGGCCGATCACCTCGCCGCCGTCCACCTGGGCCATCTGGTTGTAGGCGTCGCCGCCGAAGGCGACCGTGACCCCGGCCGCGCGGGCCGGGTCCGCCGCCGCCCGGACGGCGTCGCGCTGCTGGTCGGTGATGTCGCCGAGCTCGCTGTCGAAGGAGACCAGGCCCAGCGCGAGCGTGCCGTCGGGGGAGAGCGCGCCGGTGGTGTACGGGTCGGGGACGCCCGCGACGCCCGGGACGGCGGCGATCCGGGTGACCGCCTCGCCGACCGCCCGCGCGGTTCCGGGGTCGGTGATGCCGCCGGGCGCGTCGACGGCGAAGACCACCTGGGCCGAGCCGTGGCCCTGCTCGGGGAAGGTGCCCTTGATCCGGTCCAGGGTGGCCTGGGCCTCGGTGCCGGGGACCTTGAACTCCTCGGAGGTCGCGCCGCCGAAGGCCGCCGCCGCGCCGCCGAGGGCGATCAGCAGGGCCAGCCAGACGGCGAGCACGGTTCGCCTGCGGCGGAAGCAGAGGCGGCCCAGGCGGTACAGGTACGTGGCCATGCGTACACCTTCGGTGGGGTCGTTTCCGGCTGGTCGTCCAGTCGTCCGCACCACCGTACGCGGAACTTGTTCACGTGACAAAGTCGAATGACGGGAACGTGTGACGCAATCGTTCGATCCAGTTGTGTGAACATGGCGATACCCTGGCCCAATGGCTCATGTCCCGGCGGCCGAACGGCGCCCCCAACTCATCCAGGCCGCCATCGACCTGATGGCCCGCGAGGGCGTGGCCGCCGGCAGCACCCGCGCCATCGCGGCCGAGCTGGGCGTGGCACAGGCGACGGTGCACTACACCTTCGGCACCAAGAAGGACCTCTACCGGGCCGTCGTCGAGGAGCTGACCGCCGACTTCATCGGCCAGGTGCGGGCGTCCGCGCCGGACGACGGCCCGTTCGGCGAGCAGATCCGCACGATGGTCTACGCCCTGTGGGACAGCGCCGTCGGTGAGCGCGGGAAGTGCGCGCTGATCACCGAGTTCTCCGCGATGTCGCTGCGCGACCCGGACCTCCAGGAGATCATGCGGGCGCTCCAGCACGAGATCGAGGCCACCGCCGCCGAACTCCTCACCGGGCTCGCCGCCGCCCACGGGCACCCGCCGGCGCTGCCCGCGCAGGAGATCGCGGTGTACTTCCTGGCCGGCTTCAACGGGCTGACCGACCGCTACCTGGTGCTCAAGGCCGCCGGCGAGGATCCCGAGGAGGAGTCCCGCCGGGCGCTCGACCTGCTGGTCGCCACCACGGTCGGGCTCTGTCTCGGCACGCCCGCCGCGGGCTGACGGCCGGGACCGGGGCCGGGGCTACGGCTGCGACTGCGACTATGGCTGCGGCTGCGGCTGCGGCTCGACGATCCGGACCGGCAGCTCCGCCAGCACCTCGCGCAGGGTGACGGCGAAGCGGTCGTACTCGGCGCTGCGGGCCGAGCCCGGCCGGGTGGCGAGGCCGATCCGGCGGCCCGGCGCGGGTGCGGCGAAGCGGACGGCGGCCAGCCGGTCGGTGCGGCCCGCCTCCACGTCCAGCGCGGTGGCGGGCAGCAGGGTCACCCCGAGACCGCCGGCCACCAGCTGCACCAGGGTGGAGAGTCCGGCCGCCCGGGTGGTGGAGCCGGCCGGGTCGGCGCCGACCTCGCGGCAGATGTCGAGGGCCTGGTCGCGCAGGCAGTGGCCCTCCTCCAGCAGCAGCACGTCCAGGTCGAGCAGCACGTCGCGCGGCACGTCGACCCGGCCGGCCAGCTCGTGGTCGGGCGGGGCGACCAGCACGAAGTCCTCGTCGAACAGCGGGATGTCCCGGGTCGGCGCGCCGCCGCCGGCCGGCAGCGCCAGCAGCAGCACGTCCAGCCGCCCGGCGGCCAGCCCCTCCAGCAGCGAGGGCGTCCGCTCCTCGTGGACGTGCAGCTCCAGCTCCGGGTAGCGGTCGCGGACCAGCCGCAGCACGGTCGGCAGCAGGTACGGCGCGACGGTCGGGATGACGCCCAGGTGCAGCGGTCCGGTGAACGGCCGGCGGGCGGCCTCCACCTCCTCGGTGAGCGCCTGCAGGGAGGAGAGCACCCGGCGCGAGTGCTCCAGTACGCGCTCCCCCAGGGGGGTGATCATCACCCGGCGCGTCGTACGCTCGACGAGCTGCGCGCCCAGCGACTCCTCCAGCGCCGCGACCGCTCCGGAGAGCGCCGGCTGGCTCGTCCCGGTGGCCGCCGCGGCCTCCCGGAAGTGCCGGTGCTCGGCCACCGCCACGAAGGCCTTGAGCTGGGCGACCGTGGGTGTCCGGGGGCTGCGCGGGGTGGCGTTCGCCACAGTCGCCTCGGGTTTGCGGGCGGGACCCCTGCGACGGGCGGGGCGGGCGGGGGGCACGGGGCTGTTGATAACTCTCTCCGATCAGACACATCGAGTGTAGCTATTTCCCTGATCAGTCCACGATGTGGAATGGTGGAACCCGTTCCGCAAACCGGACAAACTCCCCACCCCTCTCAGGAGAAGCGAACGTGCTGACGATCGGCGACCAGTTCCCGGCCTACAACCTCAAGGGCGTGGAAGGCCCGTCCGCTGACAAGCTGGAGTTCAAGGACTACACCTCGGAGGACCAGAACGGCTGGAAGGTCGTCTTCTTCTGGCCGATGGACTTCACCTTCGTCTGTCCGACCGAGATCGCCGCGTTCGGCAAGCTGAACGAGGAGTTCGCCGACCGTGACGCCAAGATCTTCGGCGTCTCCGGCGACTCGGAGTTCGTGCACCACGCCTGGCGCAAGGACCACAAGGACCTCAACGACCTGCCGTTCCCGATGCTGGCCGACATCAAGCACGACCTGATGCGTGCCTGCGGCGTCGAGAACGCGGACGGCACCGCCCAGCGCGCCGTCTTCATCGTCGACCCGAACAACGAGATCCAGTTCGCCATGGTGACCGCGGGCTCCGTCGGCCGCAACCCCAAGGAGGTCCTGCGGGTGCTGGACGCCCTGCAGACCGACGAGCTGTGCCCGTGCAACTGGAACAAGGGCGAGGACACCCTCGACGCCCAGGCCCTGCTGGCGGGCTGACCCATGGCCCTCGACGACCTGAAGTCCGCCCTCCCGGACTACGCCAAGGACCTCAAGCTCAACCTGGGCTCGGTCATCGGCAACTCGGACCTCCCCGCCCAGCAGCTGTGGGGCACCGTCCTCTCCTGCGCGATGGCCACCCGCAGCCCCGCCGTCCTGCGCGAGCTGGAGCCCGAGGCCAAGGCCAACCTCTCCCCGGAGGCGTACAACGCCGCCAAGGGCGCGGCCGCGATCATGGGGATGAACAACGTCTACTACCGGACGCTGCACCTGCTCTCCGACAAGGAGTACAGCAGCATGCGGGCCGGTCTGCGGATGAACATCATCGGCACCCCGGGCGTCGAGAAGGTCGACTTCGAGCTCTGGTGCTTCGCGGTCTCCGCGATCAACGGCTGCGGCCAGTGCCTCGACTCCCACGAGGCCGTCCTGCGCAAGGCCGGCGTCGACCGCGAGGTCGTCCAGGCCTCGATGAAGATCGCCGCCGTCCTCCAGGCCGTCGCCGGCGTCCTCGACTCCGAGGCCGCCCTCGCGACCGCCACCGCCTGACCCGCACCACCCCGAACGGGCCCCTCCCCCGGACTCCCCCCGAGTCCCGGCGAGGGGCCCGTCCGTGTGTGTCGGGGGGCGGGGGGTCAGGCGGTCGGGGGGCGGGTGGCGGCTTCGCGGGCGGCTTCGAGGGCGGTGAAGACGGCCTGGCCGGCCTCGTTGCGGCGGCGGAGGTGGGTGACCACGGTGTTGGTGACGGCGATCAGGGGGACGGCGACGATGGCGCCGCCGATGCCGCCGATGATGGAGCCGGCGGCCACGCCGAGGACCACGCCGAGGGGGTGGACGCGGACGGCGCGGCCGAGGATCAGCGGCTGGAGCACGTGGCCCTCGATCTGCTGGACGGCGATCAGCACGACCAGCACCATCAGCGCCGTCCAGGGCGTCGTGGTGACCAGCGCGATCAGCACCGCGACCGTCCCGGTGACCAGCGCGCCGACCAGCGGGACGAAGGCGCCCAGGAAGATGATCACGGCGAGCGGCAGGGCCATCGGCACGCCGAGCAGCTGGATGCCGATGCCGATGCAGACCGCGTCGATGAAGGCCACGCAGACGGTGCCGCGGACGTAGGCGGTGAGCGTGGCCCAGGCCTTCGGGCCGGCGCCGGCCATCGCGTAGCGGGAGTGCCGGGGCAGACCGCGCAGCGCCCAGTTCCAGATCCGCTCGCCGTCGTAGAGCAGGAAGAAGGTGGTGAAGAAGGCGAGCAGGACGGCGGTGAGCACCTCGACGGCGATCTGCGCGCCGGTGATGCTCGCCGAGGTGATCTGCTCGGTGTTGGTGCTGATCGCCTTGGTGATCTGGTTGGCGAAGTCGGTGATCTGCTGCTCGGTGAGGTGCAGCGGCCCGGTGATCAGCCAGTCCCGCAGCTGGTCGACACCGGCCTTGACCTTGCTGGTGACGGTCTCCAGGTTGGTCGTCACCTGCCAGACCACGAACCAGCCGACCAGCCCGATGCCGGCCAGTCCGCTCATGAACACCCCGCCGGCCGCCAGCGAGCGCGGGACGCCGTGGCGGCGCAGCCAGGAGACGGTGGGCTCCAGCAGCGCGGAGATCAGCAGCGAGGCGAGCACCGCGAAGGCGACCAGCCGCAGCATGTCGACGATGTAGAAGACGACGTACAGCGCGGCGCCGAGGAGCAGCAGCCGCCAGGTGGACTCGGCGGCGACCCGCAGGCCCCACGGCACCGCCTCGGCGGGGGTGGCGGGCCGGCCGAAGTGCCCGTGCGAGGCGGGGACGGCGGGCGACGGCGGCGCGGGTGCAATGGTGGGAGCGGTGGGAGCGGCGGGCGCGGGGACGGGCGCCGGAACGGTAACGGGAACGGAAGCAGGAGCCGGCGCGGGGACCGCGGACGGCGGGGTGGCCCCGGAGCGCGGGCCCGGCAGCGGGTCGGCCGGCAGCGGGGGCAGCCCGGACAGCGGCGGTTCGTGGAAGTCGGCCGCCATCGCGGCCCGCCGACGCCGTTCGATCACGGCGGCCGCGCTCGCCACCACGGCCATGCCCTTGGCCACGGCCTTGAAGGCCTTTCCGCCCCGCGCCATGCTCGTTACCACTTCTCCCCGCCGGAGCCGCCCGGTGCGGCGGCACGCCGTGGGTCCCGCCACGGCCGTCAGGAAGACGCTACCCGGCCGGGAGGCGGTGAGTCCGCTCCGAGGGCACGTTCCGCGCGGGTTCTTCGGGGCCGATTCCGGGGCAAACCAGCACGTCCCCGGTGGTTTCAGGCGCCGGGCAGCGGGGAGGAGTCGGTCGGGAACACGGAGCCACCTGTCGGCGGACCGGCCGGCGCGGGGAGCTACCAGGACCCCTCCCCGTCCCCGCGTCCGCACCCAGGACCGCACCGCCCGCCGGCGCACTGGTCAGCGCGGCCCGGGCGGCGCGGCCCGCTCCCCGGGCGGAGTGCGCCGTCACGGACGGCGCGTCGAGACGAACACCGCGGCCCCCGGTCACGACGAGTGCGTGACCGGGGGCCGCGGTGGTGTTCCTAGTACCAGTGGTGCGACTGCCAGAACGACCAGGCGCCGCAGGGGCTGCCGTAGCGGCTGTTCATGTAGTTCAGGCCCCACTTGATCTGGGTGGCCGGGTTGGTGCGCCAGTCGGCGCCGGCCGAGGCCATCTTGGAGCCGGGCAGCGCCTGGACCAGGCCGTACGCGCCGGAGCTCTTGTTGGTGGCGGTGTAGTTCCAGCCGCTCTCGCGCTTCACGATCTGGCTGAAGCACTGGAACTGGGCGTCGTTGCCGACGATCTGCTGGGCCAGCTCCTGCACCGAACCGGGGCTGACCGAGACCGCGGGGGCGGACGCGGTGCTGTCGGTGGCGGCCATCGCCGAGCGTGCCTTGGAGCGGTTCGCGGCGGCCTCGTCGGCCTTGCGCTTCTCCTCGGCGGCCTTCGCGGCCTTCTCCGCCTCGGCCTTGGCGGCCGCCTCGGCGGCCTCCTTGGCAGCGGCGTCGGCCTTGGCCTGGGCCTCGGCGGCGGCCTGCTGGCGGGCGGCCTCTTCGGCGGCCTTCTGCTCGGCGGCCGCCTTGGCGGCGGCGTCGGCGGCGGCCTGCTGGGCGGTTGCCTGCGTACCGATGTTGTCGCTGATGGTCTGCGCCTGGGCGCCGGAGGGGACTTCGGCAAGCAGGGTCGCGCCGGCGACGTCGACCGTCTGCGTCGTCTTGCCCTCGCTGCCCGAGGCCATGCCGACGACGGCACCGACAGCGGTGACGGCGGTGGCGGAGGCGACAGCAACTCCCCGGACCGAGATCCGAGTCACATGGATTCCTTCCAGCATCGCCCACGCGTGACCGTACGGGCGCAACATGCCCCTTGGCGCTGTCCTCCGTACGGTGCTGGTCACGGGAGGTACTGACCCGGCGTCCGGCCGAGGTGAGGCGACCGGGCGTTGTGATCGGGCGGCGTACGGCTCTCGGTTTTCAATTGTGCGTCCACCGACCGGAGTTGGTGGACCGTCCGGGCCGGACTCCCGGTCTTCCGGAAGCCCTGCCATGCCGTACGCGGGGCCTGACAGAACCCTCACCATGCCGCACGGGGACCTGTCGACGCAATTCCCCGTTGCGTGGCGGATCTCACATTCACCGAACCGGCGTTCGCCGGACGCAAAGCACTCGATGTGATGAAAAGGACGGGGCCCGCTCCGTCAGGAACGGGCCCCGTGCCGGGGATTGGTGCTTTTGTCCGCGAATGTCCGGATGGTCAGGATGAGCCCCGGATGTCAGCGGCTCACGGGTTGACGTCCTCCAGCATCTCCGTCACCAGCGCCGCGATCGGCGAACGCTCCGAGCGGGTCAGCGTGATGTGCGCGAAGAGCGGATGCCCCTTCAGCTTCTCCACCACCGCCACCACGCCGTCGTAGCGGCCGACCCGGAGGTTGTCCCGCTGCGCCACGTCGTGGGTGAGCACCACCCGCGAGCCCTGGCCGATCCGGGACAGCACCGTCAGCAGGACGTTGCGCTCCAGGGACTGCGCCTCGTCCACGATCACGAAGGCGTCGTGCAGGGAACGCCCGCGGATGTGGGTCAGCGGCAGGACCTCCAACATGCCCCGGGAGATGACCTCCTCGATCACGTCCGGGCTGGTGACCGCCGAGAGGGTGTCGAAGACCGCCTGGGACCAGGGGCTCATCTTCTCCGTCTCGGTGCCCGGGAGGTAGCCGAGCTCCTGGCCGCCGACCGCGTACAGCGGCCGGAAGACCATCACCTTGCGGTGCTGCTGCCGCTCCAGGACCGCCTCCAGGCCGGCGCACAGCGCCAGCGCGGACTTGCCGGTACCGGCCCGGCCGCCCAGCGAGACGATCCCGACCTCCGGGTCGAGCAGGAGGTCCAGCGCCACCCGCTGCTCGGCACTGCGCCCGCGCAGGCCGAACGCCTCGCGCTCCCCGCGCACCAGCCGGACCCGCCCGTCGCCGGTGACCCGGCCGAGCGCCTTGCCCCGCTCGGAGGTGAGCACGAGTCCGGTGTGCACCGGCAGCTCGGCGGTGCCGTCGACGTCCACCCCCGCCTCGTGGCCGGCCGCGAACAGCGCGTCCACGTCGTCGGCCGGGACGTGCAGCTCGGCCATGCCCGTCCAGCCGGAGGTGATCGCCAGCTCGGCCCGGTACTCCTCGGCGAGCAGGCCGACCGAGGACGCCTTGATCCGCAGCGGCAGGTCCTTGGAGACGACGGTGACGTCGTACCCCTCGGCCTGCAGGTTGCGGGCCACCGCCAGGATCCGGGTGTCGGCCTCGCCGCCACCGGCCCGGTAGCCGGCCGGCAGTATCGACGGGTCGGAGTGGTTGAGCTCCACCCGGATGGTGCCGCCGAGCTCGCCGACCGGGATGGGCTCGTCGAGGCGGCCGTACCGGATCCGGTAGTCGTCGAGCAGTCGCAGCGCCTGGCGGGCGAAATACCCCAGCTCCGGGTGGTGCCGCTTGGCCTCCAGCTCGGTGACCACGACCACCGGGAGGACGACCTCGTGCTCCTCGAAGCGGGTCATGGCGAGCGGGTCCGCCAGGAGCACACTGGTGTCGAGAACGTACGTGCGCCGGTCTGGTGTCCGGCGGCTCTTGGAACTGACCACTAGGCCTCCAGGGCGGATGACCCTGCGTCATCCGCGGCAAGCCGGCCCCCGCTGCCCCGGTGGCCTCGGGGCCGGTCTGATCGGAGTATTCCCAGGCGGGGGGCGGTGCATTCGCGCCGTCGGAGAACTGACGGATCATTGCGGGTGAACGTTTGGCCTCGCCCGGCAGCCGGGTAGGCCAGCCCCTACGGTGGTCAATCCCGCCCGCCCGGGGCGCCGGCCCCGCCCGCCCGGGACGTTCCGGCCCCCGTCAGAGACCCATCCGCCGGTTGCGCTGCTCGAAGGCGCGCAGCGCCCGCAGGAAGTCGACCTTGCGGAAGGCCGGCCAGTACGCCTCGCAGAAGTAGAACTCGCTGTGCGCGCTCTGCCAGAGCAGGAAGCCGGAGAGCCGCTGCTCGCCCGAGGTGCGGATGACCAGGTCGGGGTCGGGCTGGCCCTTGGTGTAGAGGTGCTCGGCGATGTGCTCGACGTCCAGGATCTCGGCCAGTTCCTCGATCGAGGTGCCCCGGCCGGCGTGCTCCTGGAGCAGCGAGCGGACGGCGTCGGCGATCTCGTGCCGGCCGCCGTAGCCGACGGCCACGTTGACGGTGATGCCCTCGATGCCCGCGGTCTCCTCGGCCGCCCGCTTCAGGACGTCCGCGGTGTGCTGCGGCAGCAGGTCCAGCGCGCCGACCGGGTTGATCCGCCAGCGGCGGGCGGCGGCGAGGTTGGTGACGGCGTCCTCGATGATCCCGAGCAGCGGGACCAGCTCGTCGGCCGGGCGGTCGAGGTTGTCGGTGGAGAGCATCCACAGGGTGACGACCTTGACGTGGGTCTCGTCGCACCAGCCGAGGAACTCGCTGATCTTGTCGGCGCCGCGCTGGTGGCCGTAGGCGGTGGAGCCGCCGGTCGCACGGGCCCAGCGGCGGTTGCCGTCGAGGATCACGCCGATGTGGTGCGGGGTGCGGGCGAGGTGCACCTCGACCCGGCGCCCGTAGAGGCCGTACATCCCGTCCAGCAGGACGCGCAGACCCGGCGTGCGTTCGACGACATCGCGCAGACCCATGGTTTTCGGCCCCTCCGTGCTCACTTCACCGGGTGCTTCAGAACCCCCGGCGCAGCCTACTCCCGCGCTGTGGCGGCAGGGAAAGCCGCAGGTCGCGGGAGGGTCACGGTCCTGTACGAAGTCTGTCCCGGCGGGCGCGTCCGCGTTGGCCTGAACGCGCCGGAACGGCGCTCCGGGGACGCTCCGGGGAACGCCCGGCGGCCGGATACGGAACGGTCTCCGATTCCTTAAGGAATCCGTAAGCCGACGGTTCAATGCTTGACGACCCCCAATGGTCTAGTCCAGCTTTTGTTCCCAGGGCGGAACAGAACACCGGACCCGCCCTCGTCAAGGCAGTACTTCGGACGCAATGCCCTCCCCCACACGCGGCCGCCGCGCCCCCCACCGCGGCGGCCGCTCCTCCCCCACAGGAGCGCACCTCCATGGCCCGTACGCTGAACCGGCCCGTGTCGCACAAGCGCCGCCGCGGCCCCGTCCCGGCCCTCGCCGCGGGCGCCACCGCTCTCGCCCTGGCCGGCACCGGCCTCGCCCTCTTCGCCGGCGGCGCCAACGCGGCCGCCGGGAACCTGGTCGCCAACGGCGGCTTCGACGGCTCGCTGAGCGGCTGGGTCTGCGCCGGCGCGGCGAGCGCCGTCTCCACGCCGGTCCACTCCGGCTCGGGCGCGCTGCAGGCCACGCCGAGCGCCGGGGACACCGCCGAGTGCACCCAGACCATCAGCGTGCTGCCCAACACCAGCTACACCCTGAGTGCCTGGGTCCAGGGCCCGTACGCCTACCTCGGTGCCCGCGGCACCGGCGGCACCGACCCGAGCGTCTGGTCCAACCAGAACAGCTGGAACCAGCTCTCCACCACCTTCACCACCGGTGCGAGCGCCAAGAGCATCACCGTCTACCTGCACGGCTGGTACGGCCAGAGCGCCTTCCTCGCCGACGACGTCGTGCTGAGCGGCCCGGGCGGGCCCGTCACCCCGAGCCCGACCGCGACGGTCACCCCCACCCCGACCGTCACCCCCACGGTGACGCCGACCGTCACGCCGACCCAGACCGTCACCCCGACCCCCACCCAGACGGTCACCCCCACCCCGACCCAGACGGTCACCCCGACGCCGACCGCGACGTCCACCGGCAACCCGAACACCGGGGTGCCGAAGCACGCCATCACCGGCTACTGGCACAACTTCGACAACAAGGGCAACAACCTCCAGAAGCTGAGCGACGTCCCGGCCGCGTACGACATCATCGCGGTCTCGTTCGCCGACGCCGTCGCCAACCGCGCCGGTGCCATCACCTTCAAGCTGGACCCGGAGCTCTCGGCCGGCCTCGGCGGCTACACCGACGCCCAGTTCCGTGCCGACGTGAAGGCCAAGCAGGCGGCCGGCAAGAAGGTCATCATCTCGGTCGGCGGCCAGAACGGCGCCATCTCGGTCAACGACGCCACCGCGGCCCAGACCTTCGTCGACACCGCCTACGCCGTCATCAAGGACTACGGCTTCGACGGCATCGACATCGACCTGGAGAACGGCGTCAACGCGACGCACATGGCCAACGCCCTGCACAGCCTCCAGGCCAAGATCGGCTCCAGCTTCGTCCTGACGATGGCCCCGGAGACCATCGGGATGTACTCCACCGCCGGCGCCTACTTCCAGCTGGCGCTGAACACCAAGGACATCCTGACCGTCGTCAACACCCAGTTCTACAACTCGGGCGGCATGAACGGCTGCGACGGCAAGGTCTACACCCAGGGCACCATCGACTTCATCACCTCGCAGATCTGCACCCACATCCAGGGCGGTCTGCGGCCCGACCAGGTCGGCATCGGCGTCCCCGCCTCCAGCAAGGCGGCCGGTGGCGGCTACGTCGCGCCGAGCGTCGTCAACAACGCGCTGGACTGCCTGGCCGCCGGCAAGAACTGCGGAAGCTTCGTCCCGCCGGCCAAGTGGCCGACCATCCGGGGCGCGATGACCTGGTCCACCAACTGGGACTCCGTGAACGGGAACGCCTTCGCCAACACGGTCGGCTCGTTCGTCCACCAGATGCCGTAACTCCCCCCGGCGCGCCGCTCCTTGAGGGTGGGGCCTGCGCGTCGGCGGCGGGCCCGTCGTACCTGACCGGTACGGCGGGCCCGTTCGCGTTCCGGGGCGGAGGGCGCCTCCCGCCCCGGCGGGCTCAGGAGTGGCCGCCCCGGCGGGCTCAGGAGTGGCCCAGCACCGCCAGCAGGGTGCCGAGCAGCAGGAACGGCCCCAGCGGCACCTCCCGGCCGCGCACCGGACGGCGGCGCACCAGGGCGGTCAGCAGCACACCGACCGACCAGAGCCCCGCCAGCAGCACGAAGGCGGCCAGGCCCGCGAAGGCGGCGGACCAGCCGTACCGGCCGAGCAGCGCGCCGAGGCCGAGCGCCAGCACGGTGTCCCCCGCGCCCACCAGCCCCAGCTGGACCGGCACCTCGAACAGCACCCCGGCGGCCAGCGCCACCAGCAGGCAGCGCAGCAGCACCCCCGGGGCGTCCTGCGCCAGCTGCACGCCCGTCAGCAGCACCGCGAGGCCCGCCGCCAGCGTCCAGGTGAGCGGGTAGGGCAGCCGGTGCACCCGGGCGTCGGTGAAGCCGAGCACCACACCGGGCCCGGCCAGCCAGAGCAGCAGCAGCGCGTCCGCCGGGTGCGCGGCGGCCAGCGCGGCGGCGGCCGCGGCCGCGGTGACCGCCTCCACCCGCCAGGGGCCGGGGCCGAGCCCGGTCCGGCAGCCCGGGCACCGCCCGGTGGGCGGCAGTCCGCGCAGCTCACGCCCGCAGGACGGGCAGGCCAGGCACCACGGTTCGTCCTGCGGCACGGCGTAGCGCACCACCAGTCCGCGCAGCGCCGGTGCCACCAGCAGTCCGGCCAGTACCGCTCCCAGCGCGCTCGCGATCACGGCCCGCCCCCTCCGTCCCCTGACGCGGCCGCCGACGGCCGGCGGCGCCCGCACCAGTGTGCCGTCCGTCTCGTTCCGGACGGCACCCCTCCGCGGCTCCTCGTCTTCGGCGCCGTTCCGGGCGCCCGGCCGCCGATCCACAAGGCGGCCCGAGGGCTGCGCCTCCTGATCGAAGGCGGAGCGGAACGGCGGGCTCCGGGGGTCCCGCGCGGGTGCGGCGACACGCGCCGAAGTGCCCGTTCGTACCCCTAAAGTAGGCAGGCATGCAGGTCATCCAGTCCAGCAAGCTCGCCAATGTCTGCTACGACATCCGCGGTCCGGTGCTCGACGAGGCGATGCGGCTGGAGGAACAGGGCCACCGCATCCTGAAGCTCAACACCGGCAATCCCGCGCTGTTCGGCTTCGACGCGCCCCCGGAGATCCTCCAGGACATCCTGCGCAACCTCTCCACCGCGCACGGCTACGGCGACTCCAAGGGTCTGCTCTCCGCGCGCCGCGCCGTGGTGATGCACTACGAGGAGCGCGGCCTGGACGGCCTGACCGTCGAGGACGTCTTCCTCGGCAACGGCGTCTCCGAACTGATCCAGCTGGCGATGACCGCGCTGCTGGACGACGGCGACGAGGTGCTCGTCCCGGCCCCGGACTACCCGCTGTGGACGGCGTCCGTCTCGCTGGCCGGCGGCACCGCCGTGCACTACCGCTGCGACGAGCAGTCCGAGTGGTACCCGGACCTCGCGGACATCGAGTCCAAGGTCACCGACCGGACCAGGGCGCTGGTGGTGATCAACCCCAACAACCCGACCGGCGCCGTCTACCCGCGCGAGGTGCTGGAGGGGCTGGCCGCGATCGCCCGGCGGCACCGGCTGGTGATCTACGCGGACGAGATCTACGACAAGATCCTCTACGACGACGCCGAGCACGTCCCGCTCGCCAGCCTCGCGCCGGACCTCTTCTGCGTCACCTTCAACGGCCTGTCCAAGTCCTACCGGGTGGCGGGCTTCCGCTCCGGCTGGATGGTGCTCTCCGGCGAGCGCACCCACGCCCGCAGCTACGTCGAGGGCCTGAACGTGCTCGCCTCGATGCGGCTGTGTGCCAACATGCCGGCCCAGCACGCGGTGGCCGCGGCGCTCGGCGGACGCCAGTCGATCAAGGACCTGGTCCTGCCCGGCGGCCGGCTGCTGGAGTCCCGGGACGCCGCGTACCGGCTGCTCAACGAGATCCCCGGGGTCAGCTGCGTGAAGCCGAAGGGCGCGCTGTACGCCTTCCCCCGGCTGGACCCCAAGGTCTTCAAGATCAAAGACGACGCCAGGATGGTGCTCGACCTGCTGCGGGCCGAACGGATCCTGCTGGTCCAGGGCACCGGCTTCAACTGGCCCGAGCCGGACCACTTCCGGCTGGTCACCCTGCCGCGCGCGGAGGAGATCACCGACGCGGTCACCCGGATCGGCGTCTTCCTCGGCGGCTACACCCAGCCGTAGGGCGGGCGGCCCGGGGGCCCCGGACGAGCCTCGGCCGGGCGGGCCGGGCGGGCCGGGCAGGCCGGGCAGGCCGGGAAAGAGCTACGGCCGGGCGGGCCGGAAAAGAGCTACGGCCGGAGTCCCGGTCCGGGCGATCTCCTTGGTCGGGGAAAGATCGTCCACCGGGGCTCCGGCCGTCCTGTCGCCGGCCGGCGCGCGGTTCGTGCAGCGCGCCGACCTCTCTACCGCTCCTGCTGAGGCTCAGGCTCAGCCGAGGCGGGCGACCAGGTCCCGGTACTCGTCCCACAGCGCGGTGGGCGTGTGCTCACCGAACATCTCCAGGTGGGCCGGGACGAGCGCGGCCTCCTGACGCCAGATGTCGGCGTCGACGGTGAAGAGCAGGTCGAGGTCCTCCTTCGACAGCTCCAGGCCGTCCAGGTCGAAGCCCTCGACGGTCGGCAGCACGCCGATCGGGGTCTCGACGCCCGCGCCGGTGCCCTCCAGCCGCTCGACGACCCACTTCAGCACCCGGCTGTTCTCGCCGTAGCCCGGCCAGACGAACTTGCCGTCGGCGTTCTTGCGGAACCAGTTGACGTAGTAGATCTTCGGCAGCTTGGCGGCGTCCGCCAGGGCGCCGACCTTCAGCCAGTGGGCGAAGTAGTCGCCCATGTTGTAGCCGCAGAACGGCAGCATCGCGAACGGGTCGCGGCGCAGCTCGCCGACGGTGCCCTCGGCGGCGGCGGTCTTCTCGGAGGCGATGTTGGCGCCGAGGAAGACGCCGTGCTGCCAGTTGAAGGACTCCGTCACCAGCGGGACGGCGGTGGCACGGCGGCCGCCGAACAGGATGGCCGAGATCGGCACACCCGCCGGGTCCTCCCACTCGGGGGCGATGGTCGGGCACTGCGCGGCCGGGACGGCGAAGCGGGCGTTCGGGTGGGCGGCCGGGGTGCCGGACTCCGGCGTCCAGTCGTCGCCGCGCCAGTCGGTCAGGTGGGCGGGCTTCTCGTCGGTGAGGCCCTCCCACCAGACGTCGCCGTCGTCGGTCAGCGCGACGTTGGTGAAGACGGTGTTGCCCCAGAGGGTGTCGATCGCGTTGGCGTTGGTGTCGACACCGGTGCCGGGGGCGACGCCGAAGAAGCCCGCCTCCGGGTTGATGGCGTACAGCCGGCCGTCGGCGCCGAAGCGCATCCAGGCGATGTCGTCGCCGATCGTCTCGACCTTCCAGCCCGGGATGGTGGGCTGGAGCATCGCCAGGTTGGTCTTGCCGCAGGCGGACGGGAAGGCGGCGGCGACGTACTTGGGCTCGGCCTCGCCCGCGGGGCCCGCCGGCGGGGTGAGCTTCAGAATGAGCATGTGCTCGGCCAGCCAGCCCTCGTCGCGGGCCATGGTCGAGGCGATGCGCAGCGCGTAGCACTTCTTGCCGAGCAGGGCGTTGCCGCCGTAGCCGGAGCCGAAGGACCAGATCTCGCGGGTCTCCGGGAAGTGCGAGATGTACTTGGTGCTGCTGCACGGCCACGGCACGTCCGCCTGGCCCTCGGCGAGCGGGGCGCCGACGGTGTGCACGGCCTTGACGAAGTCGCCGTCCTCGCCGAGCTGGTCGAGCACGGCCCGGCCCATGCGGGTCATCACCCGCATCGACACGGCGACGTAGGCGGAGTCGGTGATCTCGACGCCGTAGGCGGCCAGGGGGGAGCCGACCGGGCCCATCGAGAACGGCACGACGTACATGGTGCGGCCCTTCATGGCGCCGCGGAACAGGCCCTGCTCGCCCTGGAAGATCTCGCGCATCTCGGCGGGAGCCTTCCAGTGGTTGGTCGGGCCGGCGTCCTTCTCCTGCTCGGAGCAGATGAAGGTGCGGTCCTCCACGCGCGCCACGTCCGAGGGGTCCGAGGCGGCGTAGTAGGAGTTGGGTCGCTTCTCCTCGTTGAGCTTCTTGAAAGTGCCCTGGGCGACGAGCAGGTCCGCGAGGCGCTGGTACTCCTCCTCGGAACCGTCGCACCACTCGACGCGGTCCGGCTGGGTGAGCTCCGCGATCTCGTCCACCCACGCCAGCAGACGCTGGTGGCGGGTGGGCGCGGCGCTGAGAGCAGCCGAGTTCTCGTTCGACACGATCGCTCCGTTTCACGCCATCCCGGCGGGGAGACGGCGTAGCGGGGGTTGAGGGTGCTTGCAGCGTAGCTCCGGACCCCCGGCCTCAACGCGGCAGATCGGCAGAGTTGACGCATCTTTTACTACAGTACGGATGATTACCGGCCAGTAGTGAGGCCTTCCCGACGCTCCCGAAGGCCCGCACCCCCTCGATCCAATACTCCAAAACGTCCAAGTCGTGATGAGCGCCACTTCCTACGACTCAGTAACCTACGGAGCCGTAGGTAGCGGGTAGCATGCCGCTCATGACTGCTGAGCTCCTGGAGAGCACGGAGCGTGTGGAGAGCAAGCCGAAGTGGCGCGGCTGGCTGCACGCCGGAATGTTCCCCGCCACGGTGGCCGCCGGGATCGTCCTGATCTGCCTGGCCGAACCGGGCCCCGCGAGGATCGCCTGCGCGATCTACTCCGTCAGCGCCTGGCTGCTCTTCGGGGTCAGCGCGGTCTACCACCGCTTCCACTGGGGCCCGCGCGGCGACGCGGTGCTGCGCCGGCTGGACCACGCGAACATCTTCCTGATCATCGCGGGGACCTACACCCCGTTCACCATCCTGCTGCTGGACGGCGCCGCCCGGCAGGTGCTGCTCTGGGCGGTCTGGGGCGGCGCGCTGGCCGGGATAGCCTTCCGGGTCTTCTGGGTCGGCGCGCCGCGCTGGCTCTACACGCCGGTGTACCTCGCGCTGGGCTGGGCCGCGGCGTTCTTCCTGCCGGACTTCCTGCGCGCCGGCGGTGTCGCCGTCCTGGTGCTGATGATCGTCGGCGGCGTGCTCTACAGCATCGGCGGCGTCGTGTACGGGCTCAAGCGGCCCGACCCGTCACCGCGCTGGTTCGGCTTCCACGAGGTGTTCCACGCCTTCACCCTCGGGGCCTTCATCACGCAGTACGTCGGAGTCTCACTGGTGGCCTACAGCGCGGCCGGCTGAGCCCGGCGCCCCGTGACGGGCGGTCGGCCGGTCGTGCGACCGGACGGCCGCCCGTTCCGCCGTCCACTCCCGGACCGGGCGCTCGTGGGCCCGGTCGTGCGGCGTCCGCTCGTACGGCGCCCGCTCGCGCGCCCCGTCGCGCCGGCGCTCGCGCGGCCGGTCGTGGCGCTCGTGCACGTACGGGGCGCGGACCGGCCGCCCGGCCTGGCGCGCGTCGATGGCCTCCCGGGCCCGGCGGCAGCGCTCGCAGTGCGCGGCGTCCACCGTGCCGCCGGCCGTCCGGTGCGCACGCGGGGCCGACCGGCGCTGCGGATCCGGGGCCTGGTGGAGCAGCCTCCAGCGCCGGCCCACGTAGACCATCAGCAGCAGCACCTCGATCCCGGCGACCACCAGCACCAGCGCGGCGCCGTGGATCAGATAGGCCGCGACCACGGCCAGCGCCGATCCCACCACCACCGCGGCGCCCCAGATCTGGGCACCCGACTCCCGAACGGCCATTTCGGCTTCCCCTTCCTGCGCCGGGCTCGTGGTCGGCCCCTGCCGCCCCACCCCTTCTCCGCTCTCGGCACGCATCGGCCCGCACTGACCGACGGCCACATCGTATCTACCGTCAGTCACCCGCAACCGCCCGAAAGCAGCGAACGACAGATCAACGTTGCGTCAATTCCCCGTGCGGAACGCGCACTTCCAGGACACATCACGGAGCGTGACGAGCCTCCGGCGGCCGCCCCGCATTGACGGCCGCCATCTTTTGGGAGTTACTGTCATTTGACAGCGACTTCTTTCCAGGTTTCCGGAGGTCCCCCGTGCCCACTCCGCCCGCCGACGGCCAGGCGGCCCCGCCCGGCCCGGACCCACGGCGCTGGCTCGCGCTCGTCGCGGTCGCGCTGAGCGTCCTGGTGATCAGCCTCGACATGACGGTCCTGAACGTGGCCCTGCCCACCCTGGCCTCGCAGCTCCGGGCCACCACCGGCCAGCAGCAGTGGATCGTCGACTCCTACACGGTGGTCTTCGCCGCCGTGATGCTCCCCGCCGGACTGATCGGCGACCGCTTCGGCCGCCGCTTCACCCTCACCCTGGGCCTGGCCCTGTTCGGCCTCGCCTCCGCGGTCGGCATGCTCGCCGACAGCCCGGACACGCTGATCGCCGCCCGCGCCGCGATGGGCCTGGCCGGCGCGCTGGTGATGCCGATGTCCATGGCGGTGATCCCCGGGCTCTTCCCGCCCGGCGAGCAGCGGCGCGCCACCGCGATTCTGGCCGCGGCGCTGGCCGTCGGCACCCCGCTCGGCCCGCTGATCGGCGGCTTCGTCCTCCAGCACTACTGGTGGGGCGCGGTCTTCGCGATCAACCTGCCGCTGGTGGCGATCGGCATCACCGCCTGCGCCGTCCTGCTGCCGGAGACCCGCAACCCCGCCGCTCCCCCGATCGACGTGCCCGCCACCCTGCTCGGCGCCGGCGGGCTGGCCGCGCTCACCTACGGCATCATCGAGAGCCCCGAGCGCGGCTGGGCCGACCCGCTGGTGCTCGGCACCGTCGGCGGCGCGCTGCTCGCGCTCACCCTGCTGGTGCTGCGCAGCCGGCGCCGCAGCGCCCCGATGCTCGACCTGTCGCTGCTCGCCGACGCCGCCTTCCGCTGGTCGACGGTGGCCGCGACGCTGGTGTCGCTGGTCCTGTTCGGCGCGTTCTTCGTGCTCCCGTTGTACTTCCAGAGCGTCCTCGGCGCGGACGCCTTCGGCACCGGCCTGCGGCTGATGCCGATGATGCTCGGCCTGATGGTGGCCGCCCGGCTCAGCGACAAGCTGGTCGCCCGCAGCAGCCCCCGGACGGTGATCGTCCTGGGGCTGGCCCTGCTGGCCGGCGCCCTGCTGATCGGCAGCCGGACGGAGGTCTCCGACGGCTACGGCCTCGCCGCCCTCTGGCTCACCCTGCTCGGGACCGGCATGGGCCTGTCCCTCATCACCGCGCAGGCCACCGCCCTGCTCACGCTGCCGCCCGCCCGGGCCGGCGTCGGCTCCGGACTGCTGCAGACCTTCCGCCAGGTCGGCGGGGCGATCGGGGTGGCCGTCTTCGGCAGCCTGCTCGCCGGCGCCTACCGGGACGCGCTGGACACCGGCGGGCTGGCGGCGGGCGCGGCCGAGCAGGCCGGGCGGTCGGTGGTCGCCGCCGACGCGGTCGCCGCCGCGGCCGGCGACCCCGCGCTGGCCGCCTCCGCGCACGGCGCCTACGTGCACGGGATGACGGTGGTGCTGCTGGTCTCCGGGGTGATCGCGGTGCTGTCGGCGGTGCTGGTCGCGCTGCGGATGCCCGCCGTGGAACCGGCCGGGCCGCCCGCCGGAGCCGCCGCGGTGCCCGTGGCCGATCGCGGATAATCGAAGACATGAACGCGACGCAGCCGGCAGCGGCACCTCCGACGGGACCGGGCAATCCGATCCAGGCGATGCTGGAGGCGCCGCTGTCGCTGCGCGAGCGGAAGAAGCTGAAGACCCGCCAGGCCATCCGCCGCGAGGCGTACCGGCTGATCGCCGAGCTGGGCTACGAGAACACCACGGTGGACCGGATCGCGGCCGCCGCCGAGGTTTCCCCGTCCACCTTCTTCCGGTACTTCGCCACCAAGGAGGACCTCGTCCTCACCGACGAGTACGACCCGGCGATGATCGAGGCCCTGCTCGCCCGCCCCTCCGACGAACCGTTTCTGCGCTCCTGCCGGGAGGCCGTCATCGGCTTGATCCGGCACCTGATGGACCACGAGCGCGAGGAGATGCTCGTCCGGATGCGGCTGGTCAGGGAGGTCCCGGCGCTGCGCGCCCGGGTGCTGGACAACGCCAACGACCCGCGGCAGCTCTACCTCACCGTGCTGACCCGGCGCTCCGGCCTCCCGGAGCCGACCTTCGGGATGCGGGTCGCCGCCACCGCGCTCGCCGCGGTCACCACCGAGGCGGTGCTGCGGTGGGCCGAGTCCGAGGGCGCCGAGGACATCGCCGAGCTGGTCGACCGCGCCTTCGCGGTCCTGGAGGACGGCTTCGTCGGTCTGTAGCGCACGCGCCCGGTGGCGGGGGCCCGGCCGGGGACCGCGCCCCCCCCCCGGCACCCCCCCGTCCGCCCCCCCGCCCGCGCACCGGCCCCCCCCCGCCCGGCCACGCCCGCGCCCGCGAGCGCGGTGGCGCCCAGGGCCGCGGCCGCCGTCACGGCGGGCAGCGCCGTGCCGCCGGCCGGCTGCGGGGCGGCGGGCTCGTAGCCACCGCCCCGGCCCGCCCGGTCGTACGCCGAGCCGGGCAGCTTGTCGCCGTAGCGCTGCCGGACCAGCCCCTGGTAGGCGGCCAGGCTCACCCCGGACTCGCCGACCGAGCGGCGCGCCTCGTCGTCCAGCGGCAGCACCCGGCCGTCCCGCAGCACGTACCAGGCGTTGATCTGCGGCTCGCGGAACGCCGTCCCGCCACCGCCGTCGGCCGCCCGCGCCGCGTAGTCGCCCTCGTCACCGCCGGTGGCGATGTTGACCACCCGCCAGCCGCCGTCCTGCTTCACCGTCCAGACCGAGGCGACCTGGCCGTCGGCCGCCACCACCCGGCTCGCGGCGAACTCGGCGCGGGCCACCGGTGCGCCCGGCGTGCCGGAGACGAAGGCGGCGTCCAGCGTGTACACCGGCACGGTGTCCCCGGCCAGCCGGGGCGCGGTGGCGGCGGCCGCCGCCTCCCCGGCCGCGCCGGGAGCGAGCCGCCCGGCGGGCGGGGCGTCCTTGCGGGCGAAGAAGCGGCCCACCTGGTCGAGCACCGCCGGGCTCTGCACCGCGGTGCGGGCCCGGGCCAGCTCCGCGGCCGGCACCGGCTCGGGCACCCCGGTGACACCGGCCGGACCGGAGGAACCGGCCGGACCGGCCGGACCGGAGGCGGACGCGGCCGGCGCGAGCGCCAGCCCCAGGCCGGCGGCGAGCAGGACGGCCGCCGCGCCGCGGCGGACCGCGGCCTTGTGCATGCTGCTCATGTCGCCCCTCACGCGCCGATCCGGTACAGGGAGTGGGTCCAGGAGAACGTGCCGTTGGACACGTAGTAGTTGTAGTCCGCCCAGTTGTAGCGGTAGTTGGACGGCCACGGGTCGCCCCAGTAGACCCAGTTGCTGGTGGTGTCGTAGCCGTACAGGACGTGCATGTGGCCGCCGCCGGAGCTCCACTGGATCCGGGTCTCCACCGGCCGGTCGGCGTTCACCTCGCTCTGCACCGTGCTGTAGCGCAGGTACCCGCTGACGTACGAACCCGGGTTGATGCCGATCCAGCTCAGGGCGTTCTGGACGTCGCCCAGCGTGGCCTGGTTGTTGGGGCAGCCGGAGTTGGTGGAGCGGCCGAACGCCGCGTTGCAGAACTGGTTCTGGCTGTAGTTGTAGCCGTACCAGGTGGCGATGGTGTTGCCGCTCGCCGCCCAGCACCAGTTGCTCTGCTGTTGCTGCTGCATGGTGAGGTTGAGCTTCTTGGACGTGCCGGCCAGGTCGGCCGTGGTGCCCGCGGCGGCCGCGGGCCGCACCCGCTGCTGGGGGCCGGGGGCCGTGGGGGCGGCCTGGGCCGGGGTGACGGCCGCGACGCTGAGCGCCGGGCCGAGGACGCCGAGTGCGAGCACCGAGACGGCGCGGCGCAGGCGTATCCGAGTGACAGACATGGGGGATGGGCCTCCTTGCGGCAGGCAGAGGAGTCGAGAGGTGTGGGGGTGCGGTCCGGATCGCGCCACCGAGCATCGCGCCGTTGACATGGCCGGTCAACGGCCCCCGACGGCCCGTCCATCGGGTGTGAACGGGCCCGCCGCGCTGTGAACGGCGCCCCCGGAACCCCCGCCAGGAACGCCGGAACCGGTGACAAACCCCCCTCCACATGTGAATATTCACGACCGGCCGGGCCCTCCGCCCGGACCCTCGCCGGGCCGCCCCCGTCCCGCCACCCGAGGAGACCGCATGCAGCGGACCGACCAGCCCGACCTCGTCACCGCGCTGCGCACCGGCCCGTTCGACCTCGCCCTGCGCACCGCGATCGCCGCCCGCGGCCTCGCCCTGCACCGCATCCGCGACCACCTCGCGCAACGCGGCGTGCACATCGGGGTCACCAGCCTCAGCTACTGGCAGCAGGGCCACCGCCGCCCCGAGCGCCCCGAATCACTGCGCGCGGTCCGGGAGTTGGAACGCGTCCTGGACCTCCCCGCGCACTCCCTCACCCGGCTGCTCGGCCCCCGCCGGGCCGCCCCCGCCACCCCGGACGGCCCGCCGGTCCGCCCCTACCGCGACCTCATCACCCCGGCCACCGCCGTCGACGACCTGCTCGCCGAGCTGGCCGGACCGCGCGACAGCGGCCTGCACACCATCACCCACATCGAGCGGATCCGGATCGGCGCCGACCGCCGGCTGAGCCGCCGCGACTCCCAGCACGCCCTGCGCGCCCACCGCGACGGCATCGACCGCTACCTCGCCATCCACCAGGGCGACCCCGGCAGCGACATCGCCCTGGTCGGCGTGCGCGCCGAGGAGAACTGCCGGCCCGGCCGCATCCGCCGCGACCAGGCCCACGACCTGCTGATCGCCGAACTGCTGCTGGACCGCCGGCTGCGCGCGGGCGACACCCATCTGCTCGGCTACGGCTTCGACGACGCCCCGGCGCCCGAGCCGAGCTGCGAGTACGTCCGCGGCTTCCACACGGGTGCCGGGCAGTACGTCCTGCAGATCACCTTCCACCCGGCCGCGCTGCCGGTCCGCTGCCACCGCTTCGCCCGTCGCTCACCGGACGAGAAGCCGTACGAGAGCGAGGAGTTGACCCTCGACGGCCACCACTGCGTCCATCTGGTCGCGACCGCCGTCGGGCCCTGCCTGCTGGGCATCGGCTGGGACTGGGAGTGAGGCTCCCCCGGTCCGCCGGGTCCGCCGGGTCCGCCGGGTCTCACGGGCGCGCCGGGTCACGGATCCAGCCGTCCCGCCGGAGCAGCCGGCCGGCCGCGCCCACGGCCGAGTCGAGCAGTACGGCGACCGCCGTGAGCAGCCGCTCCCGGCCGTCGGGCGGCGCGGGCGGCGGGGTCACCCGCCGGTCGCCGAAGCGGCGGACCAGCAGGCCGCCGGCCGGCAGGGCCGGCGCGAACAGCGCGAGGTTCCCGGCCGGCACCCCTGCCGCCGCCTCCGGCGGGCTCAGCCGCCGTCACTCCCCGAAGGCCAGCTCCAGGCAGTCCTCCACCGGCCGGTAACCGATCTGCTGGTAGATCGAGTTGCTGGTCGGGTTGGAGAGGTCCGTGTACAGCAGCACCTCCGCCGCCCCGTCGGCCAGGGCCGCGGCCGAGGCGGCCGCCGTGACGGCGCTGGCGTAGCCGCGACCGCGGGCGTCGGCCGGGGTGTAGACCGGGCCGACGCGGGACATCCCGGCGACGACCGCGCTGGCCCCGGCCACCGCGACCGGCCGCCCGGTGTCCTCCCACAGGTGCAGCCGGCCGTCGGCGGTCCGGTCGTCCACCGCCCTCGCGACATCGGGGACGAGGACGTCCGCCTCGGCCGCGAACTCCTCGAACCAGCGGATCAGCAGCTCGCGGTCGGCCGCCCCGGCGAGCCGGGAGCGACCGGCCGGCGGGCGTGGCGGGCTTGTCAACTCACCGAGGCGGTAGAGGCGTTCACTGGTCCGGACGGTCCCGGTGACCCCGGTGGCCCCGGCCCAGGCCGCGCCGAACGCCCGCACCGCCGCCACCCCGCCGCCGACCCCGGTGATCGGCGCGGACCCGGCCCGGGCACCGACAGCGGCACCGGCTCCACCACCGGCACCCGCGAGTTCGACGGCCAGTTCGGCCGCCGCGCGCTCCGGCATCAGCCCCAGCCTCGGCACGAACGGCGGGGTCCACAGGAACACCCCTTCGACCTCCCCGCCCGGCTCCGGGCGCCACCAGCCGAACACCGGCACGCCGTCGCCGAAGGAGCGGGGGCCACGTGCCGCCAGCCGGTCCGTGACCGTGAGCAGCATGGTGTTCTCGGCCGGGTGCGCGGCGAGGAAGCCGCCGGCCCGGGTGCGGAAGTCGTCAAGGGCGGTGCTGAGGATCCAGGGCATGACCCATCCTCCCCCGGCCGCCCCGGCGCCGGCCACCGCATTATCCGGGCGTGGACACCCCCAGCCGCTCGGCGAGCTCCGCCGGGTCGGTGGTCGGCGCGTCGCAGGTGAAGTGCCGGCAGACGTACGCAGCCGGCGCGCCGTCGACCAGCGGCCGGCCGGCGAGCAGCGGCACCTCGTCGCTGCCCGCGCCCGGCTCGCCGAACGCGACCACGGCGCCGGGCGCGGTGCCCAGCAGCGCGGTCCGGTGCAGCGCGACCGTCCCGGGGTCGCCGGCCGGGCCGATCACCGCGACCTCGCGCGGGCCGTCGGCCAGTGCCTCGGCGGCGGCCAGGCCCCAGCCGACGAACCGCGGCGCGCGCGGGGCGAGCGCCCCGACGATGCCGAGCGCCCGCTCGGCGGCGGTCCGGTGGCGGTCCGAGCCGGTGTACGCGGCGTAGGTGAGCAGCGCGGACGCGGCGGCGGTCCAGCCGGACGGGGTCGCGTTGTCGGTCGGGTCCTGCGGGCGCCGGATCAGTTCCTCGGCGTCGTCGGCGGTGTCGTACAGCGCGCCGGTGCGCTCGTCGGCGAAGTGCTTGAGCACGGTGTCGAGCAGCCCGCCGGCCAGCTGGAGCCACTCGGCCTCGCCGGTGACGGCGTACAGCGCGAGGAAGCCCTCGGCGGTGTCGGCGTAGTCCTCCAGCACACCCGCGTTGGCACCGGGCCGGCCGTCCCGCGAGGTGCGCAGCAGCCGGCCGTCGGGGGTGAGGTGGACGGCGAGCAGCAGGTCGGCGGCGCTCTCGGCGGCCCGCACCAGGTCGGGGCGCTCCAGCAGGGCGCCGGTCTCGGCGAGGGCGGCGATGGCGAGGCCGTTCCAGGCGGCGACCACCTTGTCGTCCCGGGCGGGCGCCGGGCGGGCCGCGCGGGCCGCCAGCATCCGCTGCCGGATCGCCTCGTACTCGGCGGTGTCCTCGGGGTCGGCGAGGAGCTGGAGGACGGAGGTGCCGTGCTCGAAGGTGCCCTCGGCGGTGACGGAGAACAGCCGGGCGGCGGTGGCCGCGTCGGCGGGGCCGAGCAGGTCGACCAACTGGCCGGGCTCCCACACGTAGTAGGCGCCCTCGGCGGTGGCGCCGGTCTCCTCGTCGAGGCTGTCGGCGTCCAGCGCGGAGGCGAACGCGCCTTCGGGGGTGCGCAGTTCGCGCAGCAGGAAGTCGGCGGTGGAGAGCGCGACCCGGCGGGCCAGCGGGGAGCCGGTGGCCCGCCACAGGTGCAGGTAGGCGCGCAGCAGCAGCGCGTTGTCGTAGAGCATCTTCTCAAAGTGCGGCACCACCCAGCCGGCGTCCACCGCGTACCGGGCGAAGCCGCCGCCGAGCTGGTCGTGGATGCCGCCGCGGGCCATCGCCTCACCGGTGCGGACGGCCATCTCCAGCGCGGCCTGCGAGCCGGTCCGGGCGTGGTGGCGCAGCAGGTACTCGACCGCCATGGCCGGCGGGAACTTGGGCGCCCCGCCGAAGCCGCCGTGCCGCGGGTCGAAGTCACGGCTGAGCGCGACCAGCGCCTCGTGCAGCTCGGCCTCCCCGGGCGGCTGGTGCACCCCGCTGCCGGCCGCGTAGACGGAGGCCCGCTCGGCCAGGTCGCCCCGGATCCGGGCGGCGACCTCGCCGACCTCCTCGCGCCGGTCCCGCCAGGCGGCGTGGACGCCCTCCAGCACCTGCCGGAACGACGGCATCCCGTGCCGGGGCTCGGGCGGGAAGTAGGTGCCGAAGTAGAACGGCTCCTTGCCGGGCGTCAGGAAGACCGTCATCGGCCACCCGCCCTGCCCGGTCGCCGCCTGCACGGCCTCCATGTACACCGCGTCGACGTCCGGCCGCTCCTCCCGGTCCACCTTGACCGCGACGAACCGCTCGTTGAGGTACTCCGCCGTCCCCTCGTCCTCGAAGGACTCGTGCGCCATCACATGGCACCAGTGGCACGCCGCGTAGCCGACGCTCAGCAGGACGGGCACCCCGCGCCGTGCTGCCTCGTCGAACGCCGCGGGGCCCCACGGCCACCAGTCGACCGGGTTCTCGGCGTGCTGCTGGAGGTAGGGGGACGTCGCGTCGGCGAGGCGGTTCGGCATGTTCCCCATCCTTGCGCATCCGCGCGGCGGAGGGGGCGTGGCCTCACTCCTTCGGGGCCTCCGGCTCCTCGGTGAAGTTCACGCGCTTGAACTGCTTGTTCATCGACTTGGCCAGGAACCAGGTGGCCACGCCGAGGGCGGCGAAGACGACGAAGCCCAGCAGGCCGGGGGTGACCTTGGCGTCGTCGACGGCGAGCTCGACGGCGAGGTGGGTGAGGTTCACGGGGGCACTCATATCTCTATGGTGGCCCGGCTCACGGGGAGCCGGGCCGTCGGGGGGTGCTTCAGTCCCGCGTGTCGGCCGACTCGGCCGTCAGGCTGGGGGTGCGCAGGCCGGCGAACAGGTCGTCCTCCGGCAGGTCCACGTCGACCAGGGTACGGGCGAGCTCGTAGTCCTCGGTGGGCCACACCTCGCGCTGGACCTCCAGCGGGACGCGGAACCACGGGCCGTCCGGGTCGATCTGGGTGGCGTGCGCGATCAGCGCGCGGTCCCGGGTCTCGAACCAGTCGTCGCAGCGGA
The DNA here is from genome assembly GCF_042884635.1 of Kitasatospora sp. NPDC058115. Classification (NCBI taxonomy): domain Bacteria; kingdom Bacillati; phylum Actinomycetota; class Actinomycetes; order Kitasatosporales; family Streptomycetaceae; genus Kitasatospora; species Kitasatospora sp. NPDC058115. The sequence goes on along the minus strand of NZ_JBHVTL010000013.1, from coordinate 54,037 downwards.
CCCGGGTGGTGATCTCGCGCTCCTGGCGACCGCTCTTCTCCCAGCCGGCGATCCACTCGCCGTAGGGGGACTCGTGGCCGTTCTCGGAGAGGTACGCGTGCAGGGCCCGGATGCGGCCCATCGGGAAGCCGTGGTTGTAGTACAGCTTCAGCGGCTGCCAGGGGTCGCCGGCGCCGGGGTACGCGTCGGGGTCGCCGGCGGCGTCGAAGGCCAGCATGGTGATCTTGTGGGTCATGATGTGGTCGGGGTGCGGGTAGCCGCCGTTCTCGTCGTAGGTCGTGATGACCTGCGGCTTGAACTCCCGGATCAGGCGGACCAGCGGCTCGGCCGCCTCCTTGACGTCCTTCAAGGCGAAGCAGCCCTCGGGCAGCGGGGGCAGCGGGTCGCCCTCCGGCAGGCCCGAGTCCACGAAGCCCAGCCAGGCCTGCCTGATCCCGAGGATCGCGCGGGCCTCGTCCATCTCCTTGCGCCGGACCTCGTGGATGTTCTCCTCGATCTCCGGCCGGCCCTGCAGCTTCGGGTTGAGGACCGAACCGCGTTCCCCCCCGGTGCAGGTGGCCACCAGCACGTCCACCCCCTGGTCGACGTACATGGCCATGGTCGCCGCGCCCTTGCTGGACTCGTCGTCCGGGTGGGCGTGCACCGCCATCAGTCGCAACTGCTCACTCAACGCGTGCGTTCCTTCCACAAATGTCCGGGCGTACCGCGCTAGCCGGTCTGCCCACCGTCCGAGCCGCTCTCGGGGCCGCGTCGCCGCGGGACCGGCCGCCGCGCCGGGGCGTCGACACGGCCGGGCCCGCCCCCGCCGGACCGGCCGCGGGCGTGCCCCTCCTATAGTGACGGACTGGAGGAGCACCGCATTCCCCCGCACCACCCGCGCGGCCCCCTCCCCACGAGAGGACTGAGCCCCATGAGCGCTGGCACCCGGAGCCCGCAACTGCCCGAGGACCGCTACGGGCGGCGCGGCGACCGCGAGAGCGACCGTCGGCTCAAGGTGGTCGGCGCGGTCTGCGGGGTGCTGATGCTGGGCCTGATCGCCTGGCTGGGCGGCTCCTACCTGATCCGCGAGACGAAGATCAACGGCGCGGTGCCGACCTTCCAGGCGCTCTCGGACACCGAGCTCCAGTTGCACCTGGCGGTGCGCAAGAGCGACGGCACGGCCGGCAGCTGCACCGTCCGCTCGCAGGGCGAGGACGGCGCGGTGGTCGGCGTGGCCGACTTCGCGGTCCCGGCGGAGGGCTCCGAGTACGACGCCGTGGTGAGCCTGCGGACCACCGCCCGCGGCACCACCGCCGAGCTGCTGGGCTGTACGCCCGAGTAACGGCACCACAGGCATATCCGCCCGGCGGAACGGGCATCCGTAGAGGAGCTCCGTCCGCCGATCCTGTACACCTCGACGCAACGCTGTCGTCAATGGCAGGCCAACGACCCTCCCCTTTGTCGGCGGGAGTTGTTAGGCTCGTGGTTTCGCCCCTTCCGCACCAGCTGGTACGGGAGCGGGCGTTGCTTTGTAGTTAAGACCGATATCAGCACCACTCAACACGCTGACGACTCACACCCTCAGCACAGCCCCAGCACCTACGAGGAGCACCCGTGACCCAGACCAGCGAGAACGTGACCTGGCTCACTCAGTCCGGCTACGACCAGCTCAAGGCCGAGCTGGACCACCTGACCGGCCCCTGGCGGATCGAGATCGCGCAGAAGATCGAGGCCGCGCGTGAGGAGGGTGACCTCAAGGAGAACGCCGGTTACCACGCCGCCAAGGAGGAGCAGGGCAAGTACGAGCTGCGGATCCGCCAGCTCACCCAGATCCTGGAGCGCGCCAAGGTCGGCGAGGCCCCGGCGGACTCGGGAGTGGTCGCTCCGGGCATGGTCGTCACGGTCGCCTTCGACGGCGACGAGGACGACACCATGAAGTTCCTGCTGGGCTCGCGCGAGGTCGGCGACGACGACCTGGACATCTACTCGCCGCAGTCCCCGCTCGGCCGCGCCATCGACGGCCGGACGATCGGCGACGAGGCGACCTACGAGCTGCCGAACGGCAAGCAGTCCATGGTCAAGATCATCGAGGTCAAGCCCTACGCCGGCTGACCGCACCCCGCACGCGCGAAGGGCGGCCGTGGCACAGCGCCGCGGCCGCCCTTCGGCGTGCTCCGGGAGGCCCGCTCAGCCGGCGGAGTGCCGGTACTTGCGCACCGCCAGCCAGGAGAACACCGCGGTGATCACCACCGACCAGAGCACCGACACCAGCTCGGCGTGCTGCATCGGCCACACGTCGTCCACCGGGCCCACCTGGTTGCCGAACAGGTTGCGGCAGGCCTGCACGGTGGCGCTGAACGGGTTCCAGTAGGCGACCGCCTGCAGCCAGCCCGGCATCGAGCTGACCGGCACGAAGGCGTTGGAGATGAAGGTCAGCGGGAAGAGCCAGATCAGCCCGGCCGAGGTGGCCGCCTCCGGGCTGCGCACCGAGAGGCCGATCAGCGCGCCGATCCAGGAGAAGGCGTAGCCCAGCAGGAGCAGCAGCCCGAACGCGCCGAGCGCGGACAGCACCCCCTCGTGGATCCGCCAGCCGACCAGCACCGCCACCACGGCCAGCACCACCAGGGTGAACGCGGTCTGGCAGAGGTCCGCCAGGGTGCGGCCGACCAGCACCGCCGAGCGGGCCATCGGCAGCGAGCGGAACCGGTCGACCAGGCCCTTGGACATGTCCTCGGCGATGCCCGCCGAGGCACCGGCCACCGCGAAGGTGACGGTCTGGGCGAAGATGCCCGCCATCAGGAACTGGATGTACGCCGAGGAGCTGGACTCCGAGCCGGGGATCCTGATCGCGCCGCCCATGACGTACGAGAACAGCAGGACGAACATGACCGGCTGCATCAGGCCGAACACCACGATCTCGGGGATCCGGGTCATCCGGCGCAGATTGCGTCGGGCGACCACCCAGGAGTCGTGCAGGACGGCGTCCACGCCCCGGCGCTGCTTGGGGACCGCCCCGCCGATGGCGTGCTCGGTGGCCGTGGCCATCTCAGCGCTCCTTCCCGGCCGGAACGGCCTGCTTGCCGGTGCCGGTGCCGCCGCCCGGGCCGCCGCCCCGCCCGCGCCCCTTGCCCCCGGCGGCGCCGTTCTCCTCGCCCTCGGCCTCGGTGTGGTGGCCGGTGAGCGAAAGGAAGACGTCGTCCAGGGTCGGCCGGCGCAGGCCGATGTCGTCGATCCCGATCGAGCGGGAGTCCAGCTCGCGGATCACGTCGGCGAGCATCCGGGAGCCGCCGCTGACCGGCACGGTGATCCGCCGGGTGTTCTTCTCCACCGCCGGTTCGCCGAGCGCGTAGGCGGAGAGCGCCGCGACCGCGTCGGCGACCAGCTCGGGCCGCTGCACCACGACCTCGATCCGCTCGCCGCCGATCTGTGCCTTGAGCCGGTCGGCGGTGCCGCGCGCGATCACCCTGCCGTGGTCGACCACGGCGATGTCGTGGGCGAGGCGGTCGGCCTCCTCCAGGTACTGGGTGGTGAGCAGCAGCGTGGTGCCCTGTTCGACCAGTGTCTCGATGACCTCCCACAGGGCGAGCCGGTTGCGCGGGTCGAGGCCGGTGGTGGGCTCGTCCAGGAACATCACCGGCGGGCGGACGACCAGGGCGGCGGCGAGGTCGAGGCGTCGGCGCATGCCGCCGGAGTACGTCTTGGCGGTGCGGTCCTTGGCCTCGGTGAGGTTGAACCACTCCAGCAGTTCGAGGGCCCGGGCCTTCGCCTCGCGGGCGGGCATCTGGTACAGCTCGCCCACCATCCGGAGGTTCTCGAAGCCGGTGAGGTACTCGTCGACCGCGGCGTACTGGCCGGAGAGGCCGATCAGGCTGCGGACCCGGTTCGGGTGCTTGAGGACGTCGACGCCGGCCACCGTCGCACGGCCGGAGTCGGGGCGGAGCAGGGTGGTGAGGATGCGCACGGTGGTGGTCTTGCCGGCGCCGTTCGGGCCGAGCAGCCCGAGCACCGCGCCCTCGGGGACGTCGAGGCTGACGCCGTCCAGGGCTCGTACGTCGCCGAAGGTCTTGACCAGGTTCTCGGCTTGGATGGCTGGCGCCATGGGCCTGCCTCATTTCCTCGGAGGAACGGGCGGAACTGTGTGGTCTGTCCCACTTTGCCCCTAACACCGGCGGGCGAGCGACTCGTTCCCGCCGCCCGCGGCGGAAGAACGCGATGTATCGCGAGTTCGGCGTGCGCAACACCTCGTGTCCGGGAGCGTCGACGGCCGGGCGCGCCCCGCGCACTCCGCCCCGCGCACTCCGGCCCCGTGCACTCCGCCCCACTCCCCTCCGCGCCGCCCTACCGGGAGACCACGTAGCCCGCGCCCCGCAGTTCGCCGAGCACCGCCGCGCAGTGCTCCGGGCCCTTGGTCTCCAGGTGCAGGTCCACCTCCACCTCGGTCAGCCCCAGCTGCGGATCGACCCGCACGTGCGCGACGTCCAGCACGTTGGCGTCCACCCTGGTCAGCACCCCGAGCAGGCCCGCCAGCGCACCGGGCCGGTCGGCCAGCCGCACCCGCAGCGAGAGGTACCGCCCGGCCGCCGCCAGACCGTGCCGCAGCACCCGCTGCATCAGCTGCGGGTCGATGTTGCCGCCGGACAGCACCGCCACCACCGGCCCCTCGAAGGAGTCCGGCCGCTCCAGCAGCGCCGCGACCGGCGCCGCCCCGGCCGGCTCCACCACCAGCTTCAGCCGCTCCAGGCCGAGCAGCAGCGCCCGGGACAGCGAGTCCTCGGAGACCGTCCGGACACCGTCCGCCAGGGTGTTCACGATCTCGAACGGGACGTCCCCCGGCCGGCCGACCATGATGCCGTCCGCCATGGTGGCGAACCGTTCCAGCGAGACCGGGTGCCCGGCCGCCAGCGAGGGCGGGTACGCGGCCGCGGCCGCCGCCTGCACCCCGATCACCCGCACGTCCGGCCGCAGCGGCTTGACCGCCGCCGCGATCCCGGCCAGCAGCCCGCCGCCGCCCACCCCGACCAGGATGGTCCGCACCTCGGGGCACTGCTCCAGGACCTCCAGCCCGACGGTGGCCTGCCCGATCACCACGTCCCGGTGGTCGAACGGGTGGATGAAGACCGCGCCGCCCGCCTCCGCGTAGCGCTGCGCCGCCTGCAGCGCCTCGTCCACGGTCGCCCCGTGCAGCCGCACCTCGGCGCCGTACTCCCGGGTCGCCGCGATCTTCGGCAGCGGCGCGGAGACCGGCATGAAGACGGTCGAGCGCACCCCGAGCAGCGAGGCCGCCAGCGCCACCCCCTGGGCGTGGTTCCCGGCGCTCGCCGCGACGACCCCGCCCGCGCGCTGCACCGGCGACAGGCCCGCGATCCGCACGTACGCGCCACGCAGCTTGAAGGAGCCGGTGCGCTGGAGGTTCTCGCACTTCAGGTGGACCGGCGCGCCGACCAGCGCGGAGAGGTGGCGGCTGCCCTCCATCGGCGTCACCCGGGCGACCCCGGCGAGCATCTTCTGGGCGCCGCGGACATCGTCGAGGGTGATCGGCCAGCTGTGCATGACAGCAGCCTAGGTGGTGATGACACGTGGCCCGGGGACGTCGGCCCTGTTCCCGGGCCCGCCCGGCCCGCGTACTCTGCTGCTCCTGAGCCTTCCTCACCGCACGACGATCGTGAGCCGCGATGACGACGACCTCGCCCCAGGCCCCCGACCTCACCGACCCCGTGCACACCCAACTCCAGTACCAGCTGGCGCTGTTCGCCCGCCGTATGGAACAGGTCCGCGGATCCGACGGGGTGGCCGCCCTGGTCCGGGCGGCCTATCTGCTGCTCGAACGGCTGGAGCGTCTCGGCCCCGCCAACGTCAAGGCCCTGGCGGACGCCCTGGGCGTGGACTCCTCCACCGTCACCCGGCAGGTCGCCCCGCTGGTCGCGGCGGGCCTGGTCGGCCGGGTGCAGGACCCGGCCGACCGGCGCGCCGTCCGGCTCGCGCTGACTCCGCTGGGCGCCGGACGGCTGGCCGAAGTCCGGGCCGGGAGAACCGAGTTGACCCGCCGGCTGGTCGCCGGCTGGCCACCCGAGGAGCAGCGGGCGTTCTGCGCCCTGCTGGCCCGCTTCAACCACTCCATGGAGGAGTACACGGCGGGCCGGCAGGGCGCCGGCGGACAGGGCGTCAGCCCAGCGCCTGCTTGAGGTCGGCCAGCAGGTCGTCGATCGACTCGATGCCGACGGAGACGCGCACCAGGTCGGCCGGCACCTCCAGCGCCGAACCGGCCACCGAGGCGTGGGTCATCCGGCCCGGGTGCTCGATCAGCGACTCCACGCCGCCCAGCGACTCACCGAGGGTGAAGAGCTGCGCCCGGTTGCAGACCTCGACCGCCGCCTCCTCGCCGCCGTTCACCCGGAACGACACCATGCCGCCGAAGGCCTTCATCTGCTTGGCGGCGATGTCGTGGCCGGGGTGCTCGGCCAGACCCGGGTACAGCACCTGGCTGACCTTGGGGTGGCTCGCGAGCAGCTCGGCGACCCGCTCGGCGTTCGAGCTGTGCCGGTCCATCCGCACACCGAGGGTCTTGATGCCGCGCAGCACCAGCCAGGCGTCGAACGGGCCGGAGACCGCGCCCATCGCGTTCTGGTGGTAGGCGACCTCCTCGCCGAGACCCGCCTCGGCGATCACCAGGGCGCCGCCGACCACGTCCGAGTGGCCGCCCATGTACTTGGTGGTCGAGTGCACGACCACGTCGGCGCCGAGCGCGATCGGCTGCTGCAGGTAGGGGCTGGCGAAGGTGTTGTCGACCACCAGCAGCGCGCCGGCGCCGTGCGCGATCTCGGCCAGCGCGGCCAGGTCGGTGATGCCCAGCAGCGGGTTGGACGGGGTCTCCACCCACACCGCGCGGGTGTTGGGGCGCAGCGCCTCGCGGACGGTGGCGAGGTCCTGGGTGTTGGCCACCGAGAACTCGACGCCCCAGCGGGTCAGCACCTTGGCGAAGAGCCGGAAGGTGCCGCCGTAGGCGTCGTTGGGGATCACGATGTGGTCGCCCGGCTTGAGGACGGTGCGCAGCAGGGTGTCCTCGGCGGCCAGGCCGGAGGCGAAGGCGAGGCCGCGGGCTCCGCCCTCCAGCGCGGCGAGGCACTCCTCCAGCGCGGTGCGGGTCGGGTTGGCGCTGCGGCTGTACTCGTAGCCGCCCCGCAGGCCGCCCACCCCGTCCTGCTTGTAGGTGGACACCTGGTAGATCGGCGTGACGACGGCCCCGGTCTGGGGGTCTGCTTCCTGACCCGCGTGGATGGCGAGGGTCTCGAAGCCTTGGGGAAGCTGGTGCTCGGTCATGCTCCGAGCGTAGTCGGCGAACCGCCGGCCGCCGCCCGGAAGACGCGCACGCGTCCGCCGGGAGGCGGCCGGTCGGCCGGAATCCCCGGCCGCCCGGCCGCGTTGGACTCTGCGCAACCCTCCCCGAACCGTTGGAGCAGGCCGTGCTGTTCAACCGCCACAAGACCTCGCTCGTCCCCGCCGACCAGGCGCTGCCCGGCCGTGAGGCCCCGGCGTTCACGCTCCGTGACCCGCACACCGTGCTCGGCCACCCGCTGACCGGCCCCTACCCCGACGGTCTGGAGGTCGCGGACTTCGGGCTGGGCTGCTTCTGGGGCGCCGAGCGGACGTTCTGGCGGCTGCCCGGCGTCTGGACGACGCTGGTCGGCTACCAGGGCGGGCACACCCCGAACCCGACGTACGAGGAGGTGTGCAGCGGCCTGACCGGGCACACCGAGGCGGTCCGGGTCGTCCACGACCCCGCCGTGATCTCCTACGAGCGGCTGCTGAAGACCTTCTGGGAGGCGCACGACCCGACCCAGGGCAACCGCCAGGGCAATGACGTGGGCACCCAGTACCGCTCCGCGGTCTACACCCACTCCCCGGCGCAGGCCGCCGCCGCGACCACCACCCGGGACGCCTTCCAGCCGGCCCTGACCGCGCTCGGCCTCGGCCCGATCACCACCGAGATCGCCCCGGCGGGCCCGTTCTACCCCGCCGAGCCCTACCACCAGCAGTACCTCTCGGACGCCAAGAACCCGAACGGCTACTGCGGTCTCGGCGGCACCGGCGCCAGCTGCCCGATCGGGGTGGCCCGCACCGGCGCCTGACCCCGTCGGGCACTCCGGGTGAGCCGTCACCCACGGTCGGCGGTCACCCGGGGTGAGCCGTCACCGAGGGTTCCCGACCGGGGCCCTGCGGGCGCAGACTGGAAGGACCGGTTGGGCGGCCGCGTCACCGTCCCTGGTGACGCGGCCGCCCCTGTCCCGAGGAGCACCTCATGGCCGGTCTCATCCGCAGGAACTTCGACACCGATCCCGACGAGGTCCGCCCGTTCGAGGCGGACAAGGGCGAGATGCGCCTGGTCCACCTGGACGGCGGGGGCGTCGGACGGGCGGTGTTCCAGCCCGGCTGGCAGTGGTCCCAGCACGTCAAGCCGATCGCCGGAACGAACAGCTGCCAGGCCTCCCACGCCGGCTACGTCCTCTCCGGGCGGCTGAAGGTCGTCATGGACGACGGCGAGGAGGACGAGTTCGGTCCCGGCGACTTCATGCTCTGCGAGCCCGGCCACGACGCCTGGGTGGTCGGCGACGAGCCGGCCGTCGTCCTGGACTGGCAGGGCTACGTCGACTACGCCAAGCGCTCCTGAGCACCCGGCCGGCGGTGCTCAGCCCCGCCGGACCTCGTGCATGAAGCACCCGAAGTCCACCGCCCGGACGTGCGCCACAGCCACCTGCGGGTCGGCGAGCAGCCGTGCCGCGACCGCCTCGGCGGTGTCCGGCTCGGCCAGCTCGCCGCCGAGGATGTGCCCGCGCCGGTCGTACAGGCGCACCAGCCGCCGGCCGCCGTGGAAGCCCTCCGGCCAGCCCCGGCCCGCCGGACCGGCGCACGGGCCGTCGTGGACGAAGACCGGGCCGGTCTCGTCGTACGGGCCGGGCTCGGCCCCGGTCTCGGCGGCCCAGCGCCGCAGCGGCGCGTAGGAGAGCAGGGCGATCCGCTCGCCGGGCCGTGCCCTGGTCAGGCAGCAGCGCAGCGGGGCGCCGCCGGTCCCGTCGACGGAGCGCACCGGCGCACGGCCGGAGTCGTCGCGCACCAGCAGGGCGCGGTGCACGGCGGGGTCGATCGCGTGGACGGTCAGGACGGACGGGGCGGCGGGGGTGGTCGTCGTGCGGGTGGTCGTCATGCCTCCACCCTCCCGGTGCGGAGGCCGGGATTCCGGCGGAAATCGGCCGTCGCGTTCCGCCCCGTCCCCGGCCGTCAGTGCGCGGACGGTGTGCCCGCCCCGCTGCCGCCGGTGGCCCAGGGGTCGGGCCGGCGGGGGTCGATCAGCTCCGCGAGCCGCGTCCCGTCGGCGGCCCAGGCCGCGACGGCCGGGGAGCCGGTGGGCCCGTTCGGCCCGGAGGGCGCCGGGGCGGTGGCGGGGAACACCGCGTAGTAGGCGGTCCAGCCGTCCATCCCGGTGGTGGTGACCAGGGGCGCGACGACCTGCGTGCCCTTGAGCTCGACCACGATCCGGGCCGGGGCCGGGCCCAGGTACATCCCGGTCACCACGGTGCCGCCCTGGTGGCCGCTGCTCTGCGCGGTGATGGTGGGCCGGGTGTGGTCGAGGTTGTCGCTGGTGGCGTCGCGGCAGCCGAACGGCGTCTCCCAGGTGCCGGTGGCGCTCACCCACGCCTCGACGCAGGACCCGGTCGCGGTGACGCTCATCCGCATGCCGTCGACGATCGTGACCTGCTCCCCGGGGGCCACCCGCCTGACCGGTGAGTCCGGCGTCCGCCGGGGGCCGGTGGAGGGCTGCCGGGTTCCGGGCGCCTCCGGTGCGACGGGCACGTACGTCGGCGCCGCCGCCGTCGCTCCTCCCGCCGGTGCCCCCGCCGCCGTCGCCGCCCCGCCCGCCGGTCGGCCGTCCCCCGGGGCCAGCGCCGTACCGCCGGCGATCACCGCCACGGCCAGCACGGCCGCCCCCGTGGCGGCCCGCCGCCGGGCCCGGCGCCGCCGCGCCCCGGCGATCACCGCCGCCGGATCGGGGCCGCCCGTGCCCGGTCCCCGCTCCCCCCGCTTGAGCAGTTCGTCGAGCCGCCGCTCGAAAGCCGTGTCGTCGCTCATACCGCCACCTCGATGTCGCTCGGGTCGTGGCCCGCCGGACCGCCGGTGCGGTCGGCGAGCTCGGGCCGTGCGCGCAGCTTCGACAGCGCCCGGTGCAGGGTCGACTTGACCGTCCCGGGCGCGATGCCCAGTTCGGCGGCGGTCTGCGCCTCGCTCAGGTCCGCGTAGTACCGCAGCACCACCACCGCCCGCTCGCGCCGGGTGAGGGCGGCCAGCGCCTGGTGCAGCAGCGCCCGCTGGGCCTGCTGCTCGGCGAAGTCCGCCGGCCCCGGCCGGTCGGGTGCGCGGTCGGTGGGCAGCTCGCGGTTGCGCAGCCGCCGCCACCAGTCGCGGTGCTGGTTGACGACGATCCGCCGCACGTAGGCGGCCGGGTCGTCCGCGTTCGCGGTGATCCGGGGCCAGTGCAGGTAGGCGCGTTCCAGCGCGGACTGCACGATGTCCCCGGCCCGGTGCGGGTCGCCGGTCAGCAGTTCGGCCAGCCTGGTCAGCCGGGGTCCGGCGCCGACGACGAACGCGCTGAACTCGGCGTCCAGGCGCTCTCTCTGCTCGCGTTTCACACCCCCCTGACTCCTCGGGGCGCGGGGGAGGTTCTGTCCTCCCGGGCGGAAATCGCGGGGTGCCCCCGGCGGGCGTCAGATCGCGCTGCCGGCCTTCCAGTCGGCCCAGCCCATGTTCCAGCCGTTGAGGCCGTTGGACGGCGCGACGGTCTTGTCGCCGGAGTTCACGACCTCGACCACATCGCCGATCATCGAGCTCTTGAAGAACTTGTAGCCGTCCGCGCCGGCGTCCTGGCCGCCCTTGACGTCCCGCAGGCCGACGCAGCCGTGGCTGGTGTTCTGGCTGCCGAAGATCGACGGCGGGGACCAGTAGTTGCCGTGGATGAAGGTGCCGGAGGTGCTGAGCCGCATCGCGTGCGGCACGTCCGGGATGTCGTACTCGCTGCCGAGGCCGACGGTCTGCGAGTTCATCCGGGTCTGCTGGTACTGCTCGGTGATCACCATCCTGCCGCCCCAGGTGCGGTACTCCGGCGAGCCGCCGGAGATCGCGTAGACGGCGCTGACCTGGCCGTCCGTGGTGACGGTGAGCTTCTTGGTGGCGAGGTCGGCGACGCTGGTCTGCGCCCGGCCGATGGTGAAGCGGACGTCCTTGGACTGGGTGCCGTAGACGCCCTTGGCGCCCTGGACGTCCTTCAGCCGGAGCTTCACGGTCACCTTGGTGCCCTTGGCCCAGTACTCCCGCGGCCGGAAGTCGAGGCGGGTGCTGGAGAACCAGTGCCCGACGATCTCGACGCCCGGCTCGGCTATCACGGTGATCGCCTGCTGGACGGCCTTGCGGTCGGTGACCGGCTTGCTGAAGTTGATCGAGACCGGCATGCCGACGCCGACGACCGAGCCGTCCTCGGGGGTGAAGTAGCCGACGAAGGTGTTGGCCGGGGTCGCCGTGGTGAAGACGGCGTTGGCGTCGGCCTCCAGCTTCTCCTTGTCGAAGGCGACCGCGGACACCGTGTACTTGGTGCCGCTGGCCGGGGCGGCGGCGGAGGTCCAGACGGTGCCGTCGGCGGACAGCTCGCCGGCCAGCGCCTTGCCGGTGGAGTCGGTGACCTTGACCGTGGTGAGGGCGCCGCCCGCGACGGCGACCCGGACCGGCTCGCTGAAGCTGGCGGCGGTGGCGCCGTCGGCCGGGGTGACGGTGATCACGGCGGTCGAGGTCTTCGGGGTGGGGGTGCTGGTGGCGCTGGGCGTGGGCTGCGCGCTGCCGGTGGCCGCCCCACCGGTGCCGCCGCCGGTGCCGGTGGAGCCGGTGTCCGTGCCGCCGGTCCCGCCGCTGCCGCCGGCGCCGTTGTCGGCGCTCTTGCTGTCGTTGCAGGCCGCGAGCAGCAGGACCGGGGCGCCGATCAGGCCCGCCAGTACGCCGCGCCGGCTCCAGTTGCTCCCGGCCGCTCGGCCCTGACCTTCCCGTGCCGTCACGTCGCCCACTCCCTGTTGATCATCCGGGCTTTACGGATACAGAAACGCAATCCGTGCGTTCACGGTTCCATCACCAACGGCTTGCGATCGTACGAGAATCCGAAAGTCGGCGCCAAATATGGACAAAAGCCCGGCCCGCGGACCGCGGACCGGGCATGCACGGGCTGTGACGGGCGCGCCCTACTCGGCGGACTCCTCCACCGCGTACTCGTCCCACTCGCCGCCCTCCGGGTCGAAGTCGGTCTTCGCCGACTCCCAGGTCGCCGAGGCCAGCTCGACCCCCGGGACGTCGCCGAGCAGCGCCACCGGGTCGATGAAGTGGGCGAGCGAGCCCGACGGGTCCACCTCGATGGCCTCGACGGACTGCGCGCGCTCCTCGTCGTCGAGGTACTCGTCGCCGGCCACCTGCTGCAGGGCCGCCGCCTTGAGGGCGCCCTCGTCGGTGATCTCGGCGATGAGCTCGATGCTGAGCCGGACGTAGCGCGGGCTGTCCTGGCCGGTCGTGTCAGTGCTGGTCATGACAGTGAGACTACGGGAACGAGCCGGTGCGCAGGCACGGAAGACGGGAGGGGCCGGCCCTCCGCGTGGAGGACCGGCCCCGCCGCCTCCGCCGGACTCCCCCACCCGGGAGCCGCGGAGACGCGCCAAGCGGCGCGGGTCGCCCGGAGAGCCGCCACACCCTGGCAGCCGGCCGGAGCCGGGCAGGGGCGGGACGACGGCGCCTCCGCGGGCAGGGGCACCACCGGCCGGGTCAGGACCGACCGTCGGGCCCGAGACGGACCGCGCCGCCGGGGAGCCGCTCCCGGTCGGTCACCGCCGTCTCGCTCGGCGTCTTGCCGTGAGCACAACGATGCCGCAGCCGTGTTAAGCCCGTGCTGCGCGGAGATGACGCCGGTGTACCAGTTCGCCCGGAAACGGAAGCCCGCGCCCCGCGGGCCCCCCAGCCGCCGGATCGGGGGCGGCGGCCGGTCCGGACCCGGCGCCCGGCCTCGGTGCCCGGCCTCAGTGCCCGGCGCGGCTGCCGGTCAGGAAGCCCAGCAGGTCCTGGCGGGTGACGATGCCCTGCGGCTTGCCCTCCACCAGCACCACCGCGGCGTCGGCCTTCTCCAGCACCGCCATCAGGTTGGTGACGGTCTCGCCCGAGCCGACCACCGGCAGCGGCTTGGACATCACCTTGTCCAGCGTGTCGGTCAGCTGGATGTCGCCCGCGAAGACGCCCTCCAGCAGCAGCTTCTCCACCACCGAGCCGATCACCTCGCCGGCCATGATGTCCGGGTGGCCGGCGCCCGGCGAGACCACCGGCATCTGCGAGACGCCGTACTCGCGCAGCACCCGGACCGCCTCGGAGACCGTCTCGTTGGGGTGCATGTGGACGAACTGCGGAATGCCCTCGTGCTCGATGGCGTCCTTGCGGGCCAGCACCTCGCCGATGTGCGCCTCGTCGGTGGCGGACGGCAGGAAGCCGTAGTCGGCCATCCAGTCGTCGTTGAAGATCTTCGACAGGTAGCCGCGGCCGCCGTCCGGCAGCAGCACCACGACGACGTCGTCCGGGCCGAGCCCGCGGGCCACCTCCAGCGCGGCGACGACCGCCATGCCGCAGGAGCCGCCGACCAGCAGGCCCTCCTCCTTGGCCAGGCGGCGGGTCATCTGGAAGGAGTCCTTGTCCGAAACGGCGACGATGCCGTCCGCGACGGTGCGGTCGTAGGCGGTCGGCCAGAAGTCCTCACCGACGCCCTCGACCAGGTACGGCCGGCCGGTGCCGCCCGAGTAGACCGAGCCCTCCGGGTCGGCGCCGATCACCTGGACCTTGCCGCCGGAGACCTCCTTCAGGTAGTTGCCGGTGCCGGAGATGGTGCCGCCGGTGCCGACGCCCGCCACGAAGTGGGTGATCCGGCCCTCGGTCTGCTCCCACAGCTCGGGACCGGTGGAGTGGTAGTGCGAGGCCGGGTTGTCCGGGTTGGAGTACTGGTCCGGCTTCCAGGCGTTCGGGGTCTCCCGGACCAGGCGGTCGGAGACGTTGTAGTACGAGTCCGGGTGCTCGGGGGCGACGGCGGTCGGACAGACGACCACCTCGGCGCCGTAGGCGCGCAGCGTGTTGATCTTGTCGGTGGAGACCTTGTCCGGGCAGACGAAGATGCACTTGTAGCCCTTCTGCTGGGCCACGATCGCCAGGCCGACACCCGTGTTGCCGGAGGTCGGCTCGACGATGGTGCCCCCGGGCTTGAGCGCGCCGGAGGCCTCGGCGGCCTCGATCATGCGCATCGCGATGCGGTCCTTCACCGAGCCACCGGGGTTGAAGTACTCGACCTTGGCGAGCACCGTCGCGCTGATCCCCTCGGTGACCTTGTTCAGCTTGACCAGCGGCGTGTTGCCGACCAGGTCGATGATCGAGTTGTGGTACCGCACGGGGGTCCTCCCGGTCTGTGGGCATGCAGTGGCTTTCGGTACTGCAAAGCCTAGGCCGTACCACGCGCCCCGGAAGGCCCTCGCGCCCCACGAACGGACCACCCCCGTCGTAGGCCGGGCCGATCGCGGGTACTAGGGGTGTACACGCATCAGGAGCGGCCCCCCACGGGGCGGCGCGAGGACGCGAAGGGGGCACCGGATGTCCACGGCACAGGAGTCCCGGGCCCGGGTGGCCCGCAGGATCGCCACCGCGGCGGCGTACGGCGGCGGCGGGCTGGGCGTGCTGGGCGTGGGCCTGGTGGGCCTGCTGCTGACCGAGAGCAAGCTGGCCGTCCAGGCCATCGGCATCCTGGAGGGCGCTCCGCCGAAGGCCGACGGCGTCTACGGCGAGGCCTTCGCCGACACCTCCGCCGCCCCCCAGCCACCGCTGGTGCTGGCCTTCCTCGGCGACTCCACCGCGGCCGGCCTCGGGGTGCTGCGGGCCCGCGAGACGCCGGGCGCGCTGCTCGCCGCCGGGCTCGCCTCGGTCGCCGAGCGTCCGGTGCGGCTGGTCAACGTGGCCTTCAGCGGCGGCCGCTCCGCCGATCTGGCCGGGCAGCTGGACCAGGCCCTGGCGCACCGCCCCGACATCGCCGTGATCATGGTCGGCGCCAATGACGTGACCCGGCACAGCCCGGCCCAGCTCGCGGTGCGCCAGCTCGGCGAGACGGTCGCCGCACTGCGCGCCGCCGGCTGCCAGGTGGTGGTGGGCACCTGCCCGGACCTCGGGACGATCAAGCCGGTCCGCCCGCCGCTGCGCTGGGTGGCCCGCCGGCTGAGCCGTCAGCTGGCCGCCGCGCAGACCATCGCGGTGGTGGAGGCGGGCGGGCGGACGGTCTCGCTCGGCTCGCTGCTCGGTCCGGAGTTCGCGGCCCGGCCGGAGATGTTCGCCGCCGACCGCTACCACCCCTCGGCCCAGGGCTACGCGACGGCCGCGATGGCCGTGCTGCCCTCGGTCTGCGCCGTACTGGACCTCTGGCCGCAGGAGGAGCGGCCGGCCGGGACGGTCCCGGGCGAGGCGGTGCTGCCGGTGGCGGTGGCCGCGGCGGCCGCGGCCGGACGGTCCGGCTCCGAGGTGGCGGCGGTCGGCGGCGAGGCCGGCGCGGCCGGGCGCTGGGCGCTGCTGCGCCACCGGCTGCGGGTCGGCCTGCCGGGTTCCGGAGCCTTCGCGGAGCCCCCCGCGGAGGGCCGGCCGACCGGCCGGAGCACGTCGGCCAGCTCACACGCCGGAGCGGATGACGCCTGATCTACCAGGCGGTAACTTTCCTCCCGGACGCCTGTCCGCCGCCACTCAGCGAGGAGCCCGTCATGCCCGAAGCCGTCATCGTCAGCGCCGCCCGTTCGCCGATCGGCCGGGCCTTCAAGGGCTCGCTGAAGGACGTCCGCCCGGACGACCTGACCGCGCACATCATCCAGGCCGCCCTGGCCAAGGTGCCGCAGCTGGACCCGCGCGAGATCGACGACCTGATGCTCGGCTGCGGCCTGCCCGGCGGCGAGCAGGGCCACAACCTGGCCCGCATCGTGGCCGTGCAGATGGGCATGGACTACCTGCCCGGCGCCACCATCACCCGCTACTGCTCCTCCTCGCTGCAGACCACGCGGATGGCGCTGCACGCGATCAGGGCCGGCGAGGGCGACGTCTTCGTCTCGGCCGGCGTGGAGACCGTCTCGCGCAGCGTCCACGGCACCTCGGACGGCCTGCCGGGCACCATGAACCCGCTGTTCGACGAGGCCCGGGCGCGCACGGCCGAGCGGGCCGAGAAGGGGACGTGGGGGGCCGACGGGCAGGGGCCGGGCTGGCACGACCCGCGCGAGGACGGGCTGCTGCCGGACGCCTACATCGCGATGGGCCAGACCGCCGAGAACCTGGCCGCGCTCAAGGGCATCACCCGCGCCGAGCAGGACGAGTTCGGCGTGCGCTCGCAGAACCTCGCCGAGGCCGCCATCGAGGCCGGCTTCTGGGAGCGCGAGATCACCCCGGTCACGCTGCCGGACGGCACCGTGGTCAGCCAGGACGACGGCCCGCGCGCGGGCGTCACCCTGGAGGGCGTCTCCGGCCTGAAGCCGGTGTTCCGCCCGGACGGCACGGTGACCGCCGGTAACTGCTGCCCGCTGAACGACGGCGCCGCCGCCCTGGTCATCATGTCCGACACCAAGGCCCGCGAGCTGGGCATCACCCCGCTCGCCCGGGTGGTCTCGACCGGCGTCAGCGCGCTCTCCCCCGAGATCATGGGCTACGGCCCGGTCGAGGCCTCCCGGCAGGCGCTCAAGCGGGCCGGCCTGACCATCGGCGACATCGACCTGGTCGAGATCAACGAGGCCTTCGCCGCCCAGGTGATCCCGTCCTACCGCGACCTCGGCGTGGACCTGGACCGGCTGAACGTCAACGGCGGCGCGATCGCGGTGGGCCACCCCTTCGGCATGACCGGCGCCCGGATCACCACCACCCTGATCAACTCCCTGCAGTGGCACGACAAGCAGTTCGGCCTGGAGACCATGTGCGTCGGCGGCGGCCAGGGCATGGCGATGGTCATCGAGCGACTGAGCTGACCCCGAACGACCCCTGCCACGGCCGGATCCGTCAACCCGGAAGGGTCCAGACCACCCATTTGGAGTGACGCAGCGTAATTGAGGGCCGGATCACACCGAGAGGTCGATCCGGCCCTCTTTCCTGTCATTTACGGACCGGAAATCGACGGTGCGGAGCGGATCAACTCCGCAGCGTAGAGCGGGACTACCTAACAATTTGGGGACAAGAGCGAAAGTCACCGACAAAGTGGACATTCGCCACTGCAGTGACAGGGCCGGATGCGGCAGTGTGGAGACGTAACCCCGTTCCGCTCCTCGCTAGGAGTACGTTCCGTGAGCGCCGTCTACACCATCCTGCTGCTGATCCTGATCGCCGTGTCGACCGCCGTGCTGCTCCACCTCCGGGGAATCTCCCGTCGGCTGGACGCGCGGGCGACCGCCGCGCCGGCCGTCGACGAGGCGGCGATACGCCGGGCCGTCGCCGACGCGCTGGCCGCCGACCGCGAGCGGGAGATCACCGAGGCCCGGGCGTTCTGGGCCGAGCAGGAGGCCCGTGCGGCCGAGGACGCGCCCCTGTTCGACTCCCCCTTCGCCGGGGTGTTCAACACCACCGACGAGTGGCCGCTCTTCTTCCCTCGCCCGACCGGGCCGAGCGAGGCGGCCGACAACGCGGGCACCATGGATCCGGAGTTCGGCGAGGCGCTGCGCTCGGCGCTGGAGGACCTCATCCAGGAGGGCGGCGCCCGCCCGGCCGAGCCCGAGACCGAGGGCGGCGCCCCGGTGCGCCCCGGCCACCCGGCCGGCGCCCCGGCCGCCGAGACCGCCGGGGAGGCCCGGGCCCGCCGCGAGGCCGACCTGCTGGCCACCGGCCTGGAGGCCGGGCTGCTGGACGCCGAGCCGGCCGTCGAGGATGCCCCGGCCCCCGCGCCCGACCCGCGCCGCCACCCCTCGCACCCCGACTTCGTCCCCAGCCAGGCGCCGTCCCGGGAGTGGACCGACACCCGGCTGACCGCGCTCGCCGAGGAGGCGACCGCCCTGGTCGACGTCCGCCCCGGCCCGCTCGGCACCCTGGACGTCTACGCCTTCGCCGACGGCACCACGCTCTGCGTGGCCCCGGGCGACCGCGAGGCCGCGTACCGGCTGATCGACGCCGTCCGGGCCGGCGAGAACGTGCGGCTGCTCGGCGGCTCCCGGTTCTCCGGCTCCTACTCGCTGACCTTCTCCACCGACGAGGACACCGTGTACGTGCTCGCCGACCGGGTGGTGGCCAGCATCTGACGCGACCGACGCGCACCGGCCGAGGGGCCGGCCGGATCAAGGGGTTACCGATCCGGCCGGCCCCTCGGCCGTTCGCGTGCCGGGTGGCGGGTGCCGGGCAGCGGGCGCCGGAGGGTCAGAGGGTCAGAGGGTCAGAGGGTCAGAGGGTCAGAGCACCGCAGTGGTCTCCGCGAGCCACCCCAGGGCCTGCGCCCGCAGCGCCCGCACCGTCAGCGGCCCGTCCGGCAGCGCCACCGCGGCGTCCGCGGGCAGCGCGGCCAGCGCCGCCGCCAGGTCGTGCCCGACCACCGCGAGCTGGTCGCCGACGGCGAACGCCCCGGCGTCCGGCAGCTCGCGCGACGGCCCGCCGCCCGCACCACCGCCGGCCCCGCCGTCCGGCCGCGCCCCCTCGGCCGCCAGCGCCGCGGCCGCCAGCCGGCGGGCCAGCGCCAGCCCGGCCGCCGCCCGCGAGGGGTGCCCGGGAACGGCGCCCAGCAGCCGGCTCTGCGGCATCGCGCGGAACCGGTCGGCGAGCGCGTCGACGGCTTCCACCAGGGTCTTCTCATCGGGCGTCTCGGACATGCCGCGAGCATACGGGGCCCGGACGCCGAAAGCCGCCGGGCCCCGGAGCGGGTGCTCCGGGGCCCGGCGGCAGTGGTGGCGCGAGGGAGGATCAGTCGTCGCCGCGCAGGATCGCGATCAGCCGCAGCATCTCGACGTAGATCCAGACCAGCGACAGGGTGAGCCCGAAGGCGGCCCGCCAGGACTCCTTCTGCGGGGCGCCGTGCGCGATCGCCTCCTCGATGGCGGCGAAGTCCAGCGAGAGGAAGAACGCGCCGAGGCCGATGCCGACCAGGCCGACCACGATGCCGAGCGGGCCGGAACGCAGCCCCATGTCGGCGCCGAAGACCATCGAGGCCACCAGGTTGACCAGCATCAGCAGCACGAAGCCCATGGCGATCGCGATGCCGATCCGGGTGTAGCGCGGGGTGACCCGGATCCGGCCGGTCTTGTAGGCGATCAGCATCGCCGCGAAGACCGCCGCGGTCCCCAGCACCGCCTGGATCGCGATGCCCGGCCAGATGGTGTTGAACACCTTGGTGATCGCGCCGAGCGCGAAGCCCTCCAGACCCGCGTAGAGCAGGATCAGCGGCGGGCTGACGCTCCGCTTGAAGGAGATCACCATGCCGACCACGAAGGCGATCAGCGAGGCGCCGATGGCCAGGCCGAAGTTCCGGTCCGGCAGGGCGAACCAGGCCAGACCGCCGGCCGCGACCAGGGTCAGCAGCGTCATCGCGGTGCGCGCGACCACGTCGTCGAGCGTCATCCGGCCGGTCGCCAGCGGACCGGCGGACGGCGCGTTGTACATCTCGACGAGCTGCTCGTCGGTCAGCGGCGCCTGGCCCTGCGGCTGCTGGGCGTAGGGGCTGTTGGCGTACGGGTTGTTCCCGTACGGGTTGTTGCCGTAGGGGTTGGTGGCGGTCGGGCCCCCGGCCGGCGGGGTCTGGGTGGTCCCGAAACCCGCGTAGCCGGACTCGCGGGTGAAGGACCCCTCCCGCGAGAAGACCGGGTTGCTGCTTCTCATTGCTCATTCCCTCCGTGGCGGCACTGCACCGCCCGAACCACAAGGGTAATGGCTTGGCAAAGAAATCGG
This sequence comes from Kitasatospora sp. NPDC058115, assembly GCF_042884635.1. Taxonomy (NCBI): domain Bacteria; kingdom Bacillati; phylum Actinomycetota; class Actinomycetes; order Kitasatosporales; family Streptomycetaceae; genus Kitasatospora; species Kitasatospora sp. NPDC058115. The sequence goes on along the minus strand of NZ_JBHVTL010000013.1, from coordinate 34,084 downwards.
CATCCGCCGCGAGAAGGATTCGGGTGTGACCTCCGGCGGGGACGCCGGAGGGCGTCCCCGCGAGCAAGTACGTGCCCAGAGCCGGACTCGAACCGGCACGGCCTTTCGGCCAAGCAGTTTTAAGCTGCCCGTGTCTGCGTTCCACCATCTGGGCGTCCTGCGGACCCGGCCCCGCGGACGGAGCGGAGAGCATCGCCCAGCCGCCCGTGCGGACCACCCCTGAGCCTAGTCGCCCGGCCTCCCCTTTCGCATGTTCCAAGGCGGGGAAGTTGTCATGTTTCCTTGCCATCTGACGAACAGTTCGTGATTTGGCCACCGAACCCGCCCGATCCGGCCACCGCCCTTCCGCTCAGGGTGGGTGTCATACCGCAGGAGGAGAGCGCCACCTGGGCGTACACCCAGCGGCGGTCAGGCCAACCGTCCGGCGGAGCGACGAGAAACCATGATCATCCGGCGGAGCATGGAGGTACGGCCGGACACCCCTGGAAGGGCCCGGCCGGACGAGCACCCCTGCGCGCCGCGCCCACCCGGCGCGCCCCCTGTCTGCCGAGCCCGAGGAGCACCCCCGTGACCACGTCGACCGCAACCGCCGTCCGCACCGGCCGGGCGGCCGCCCGCGCCACCGGCCTGAACAAGGTCTACGGGGAGGGGGAGACCCGCGTCGTCGCCCTCGACAACGTCAGCGTCACCTTCCCCCAGGGCGAGTTCACCGCGATCATGGGCCCCTCCGGCTCCGGCAAGTCGACCCTCATGCACTGCATGGCCGGCCTCGACACCGTCACCTCCGGCTCCTCCACCATCGGCGACACCGAACTCGTCGGCCTCAAGGACAAGCAGCTCACCCAGCTGCGCCGCGACCACATCGGCTTCATCTTCCAGGCCTTCAACCTGCTGCCCACCCTCACCGCCCTGGAGAACATCACCCTCCCGATGGACATCGCCGGCCGCAAGGCCGACAAGCAGTGGCTCGACAAGGTGGTCGAGACCGTCGGCCTGTCCGGCCGGCTCTCCCACCGCCCCAGCCAGCTCTCCGGCGGCCAGCAGCAGCGCGTCGCCTGCGCCCGCGCCCTGGCCGGCAAGCCCGACATCATCTTCGCCGACGAACCCACCGGCAACCTCGACTCCCGCTCCGGCGCCGAGATCCTCGCCTTCCTGCGCAACTCCGTGCGCGAACTCGGCCAGACCGTCGTCATGGTCACCCACGACCCCGTCGCCGCCTCCTACGCCGACCGCGTCGTCTTCCTCGCCGACGGCCGCATCGTCGACGAACTGACCCACCCGACCGCCGACGCCGTCCTGGACCGCATGCGCCGTTTCGACGCCAAGGGCCGCACCAGCTGACGCCCCGCGCCGGCCGCCCGACCCTTCGCAGACCTCAGGACCCCAGGACACCCCATGTATCGCACCGCACTGCGCAATGTGCTGGCCCACAAGGGCCGACTGCTGATGACGGCGCTGGCCGTCATGCTGGGCACCGCCTTCGTGGCCGGCACCATGGTCTTCTCCGACACCTTCGGCAAGGCCATGCGGGACAACAACTCCAAGAGCTACTCCGACGTGGCGGTCCAGGTCGTCGACACCGCCGCCGGCGCCGGCGCGACGGCCCGGGAGAAGAGCGAGAAGAGCGCGGTCACCCTGACCGACGCCACCGTCCAGCAGCTCGCCGCGCTCCCCGGCACCGCGAGCGCCCGCGGCGTGGTCAGCGGCTTCACCGGTGTCGCCGACAAGGACGGCACCCTGATCGGCCGGCCCTGGACGGCCAGGGGCGCCAACTTCGCCCCCGGTCCGGACGGCAAGGACGCCCGCTACCCGATGGCCGAGGGCCAGGGCCCGAAGAGCGGCAAGGAGATCGCCCTCGACCGCAGGACCGCCGACAAGGGCGGCTACAAGGTCGGCGACACCGTCCGGGTCGGCTCCAACGGCCCGGTCCTGGAGGCGAAGCTCACCGGCATCTTCACCACCGACGACCCGGTGGTGAACTCCGGCGGCACCCTCACCCTGTTCGACCGCGCCACCGCCCAGCAGCTGCTGCTGGAGCCCGGCCGCTACAGCAGCATCGTGCTCGCCGCCAAGCCCGGCACCAACCAGGACGCCCTGCTCTCCGAGGTGACCCAGAAGCTCCACCCGGAGCAGCAGATCGAGGCCCGCACCGGCGCCGACCTGAAGGCGGAGGACGAGCGGCTGATCGAGAGGAGCAGCGAGAGCATCCGCACCATGCTGCTCGCCTTCGCCGCGATCTCGCTGTTCGTCGGCATCTTCATCATCGCCAACACCTTCACCATGCTGGTCGCCCAGCGCACCAAGGAGCTGGCCCTGCTCCGCGCGGTCGGCGCCAGCCGCAAGCAGGTGACCCGCTCGGTGCTGGTCGAGGCGCTCGCCATCGGCACCGTCTCGGCCGCGGCCGGCCTGCTCGCCGGTCTCGGCGTCGGCGCGGGGATGCAGTCCCTGATCGCCTCGCTGGACGACGGCATGCCGACCGGCCCGCTGGTGATCAAGCCGCTGACCGTGGTGGTCACCCTGGTCGTCGGCATCCTGGTCACGGTGCTCTCCGCGCTGCTGCCGGCCGTGCGCGCCGCGCGGATCGCCCCGGTCGCCGCGATGAGCAGCGGTGACCAGCCGGTCAGCCAGAAGTCCCTGGTGGTCCGCAACGTGATCGGCTCGCTGCTGGCCGCCGCCGGCATCGCGCTGATCGCCTTCGGCGCCTCGAAGGGCAACTCCGACGGCCGGATGCCGGTCGCGTTCGGCGCGCTGCTCGCCGTCCTCGGCGTCTTCGTCCTGCTGCCGCTGCTCTCCCACCCGGTGATCGCCCTGGTCGGCCCGGTCCTCGGCAAGCTGTTCGGCACCCCCGGCAAGCTGGCCCGGCAGAACGCGGTGCGCAACCCGCGCCGCACCGCCGCCACCGCCGCCGCGCTCACCATCGGCCTGACCCTCGTCAGCGGTCTGACGGTGATCGGCGCCTCGGTCGCCGACACCCTGGACCGGACGGTCACCAGCTCGATGAAGGCCGACTACCTGGTCTCCGCGGCCAACGGGATGAGCCTGTCCGACAAGGTCCCGGCCGAGATCGCCAAGGCCCCCGGGGTCGCCGCCTCCTCGCCGCTGACCTCCGTCTACTGGGATCTCAACGGCAAGGGCCGGACGATCACCGGCCTGAACGCCGACAGCCTCGACAAGCTGGTCTCGGTGACGATGAAGAGCGGCTCGATGGCCACCGCCGCCCAGGGGCAGCTGCTGCTCGACGAGGACGCCGCGCAGAAGGCGGGCGTCACCACCGGCTCCAAGGTCGACGTCACCTACGGCGACGGGAGCAAGGGCTCCCTGACCGTCGGCGGCGTCTACGAGAAGGGCGGCCTGCTCGGCGGGGCACTGCTGGCCAACAGCGAGATCGTCAAGCACGAGCCGCAGCCCTACCTGAACAACGTCCTGGTCAAGGGCACCGGCGGGGAGACCGAGGCGCTCAAGAAGGCGCTCAAGGACGCCACCGGCGCCAACCCGGTGATCGAGGTCAAGTCGCGCCAGGACGTCCGGGACGACTTCAGCCAGACCATCACCTTCGCGCTCAACCTGATGTACGGCCTGCTGGCGATGTCGGTGATCGTCGCGATCCTCGGCGTGATCAACACCCTGGCGATGTCGGTCTTCGAGCGCAAGCGCGAGATCGGCATGCTGCGGGCGATCGGCCTGGACCGCTCCGGCATCAAGCGGATGGTCCGTCTGGAGTCCGTGGTGATCTCGGTCTTCGGCGCCGGCATCGGGGTCCTGCTCGGCTGCTTCATGGCCTGGGCGATCAACGGCACCCTGAAGTCCAGCCTGCAGGGCATGGCCACCGTGGTCCCCTACGGCCAGCTGCTGCTCTTCCTGGTCCTGGCCGGCCTGGTCGGCCTGGTGGCCGCCTTCTGGCCCGCCCGCCGCGCCTCCAAGCTGGACATCCTGGCCAGCATCAAGACGGACTGACCACCGGGTCCTGACACTCGGAAGGCCCCTGCCGGAGGGTTTCGGCAGGGGCCTTCTTCGTACTTCTGTACTCCGCCCGACTCGCACAGCCGGCTGAGCACCACGGAGGTCGTGGTCCGGCAGCACTGCCGGGCGGAGGGCCTCCGACTCATACCCCGGTGCTCCCACACCGGGGTCCGCAGTCGCTTACTTGCTGGCGAGCTCCTTGCCGGCGGCCGGCTCGGCGGCCGCGACGGCGGGCTTGGTGGGGGCCGTGACCTCCTGGATCGGCTGGTACGGGTTCTCCATCTGCGACAGGCCGACCATCTCGCGCTTCAGGAACATGGCGAGGGTCCAGTCGGTGAAGACCCGGACCTTCCGGTTGAAGGTGGGGACCATGGCGCCGTGGTACAGGCGGTGGAACCACCAGGCCGGACGGCCCTTCAGCTTGTACTTGCCGAAGAGGATCGCGACACCCTTGTGCAGGCCGAGGCCGGCGACCGCACCCAGGTTCTTGTGCTTGTACTCCTGCTGCGGGAAGCCGCGCATGCCGGAGATCACGTTGTCGCCGAGGACGGCGGCCTGGCGCACGGCGTGCTGCGCGTTCGGCGGGCACCAGGCGCCCTCGCCGGCGGCGAGGTCCGGCACCTGGGCGTTGTCGCCGGCGGCCCAGACGTAGTCGAAGCCCTGGACCTGGAGGGTCGGCGCGGTGTCGACGTGGCCGCGCGGGCCCAGCGGCAGGCCGAACTGGGCCAGCACCGGGTTCGGCTTCACGCCGGCCGTCCACACGATGGTGGAGGCGTCCATCTCCATGCCGTTCTTCAGCACGACGTGGCCGTCGACGCAGGAGTCCATCGAGGTCTCGATGTAGACCTCGATGTTGCGCTCCTCCAGCTTCTCCTTGGTCCACAGACCGAGGTCCGGGCCCATCTCGGGGAGGATGCGGTTGGCGGCCTCGACCACGACGAAGCGCATGTCGTCACGGCTGACGGTCTTGTAGATCTTGGAGGCGTCGCGCGCCATGTCCTCGATCTCGGCGATCGTCTCGACGCCGGCGAAGCCGCCGCCGATGATGACGAAGGTCAGCGCCTTGCGGCGGACCGCCTCGTCCGTGGTGGACTCGGCCTTGTCCAGCTGCGCCATGACGTGGTTGCGGAGGGCGATGGCCTCCTCCACGGTCTTCATGCCGATGCCGTTCTCGGCCAGACCCGGGATCGGGAAGGTGCGGGAGACCGAACCGGTCGCGACGACCAGGTAGTCGAAGGGCAGCTCGTACGAGTCGCCGGCCGCGGGCTGGATCGTGGCGATCTTGCGCTCGTGGTCCACACCGGTGACCGCACCGGTGAGCACCTCCGCGTTCTTCAGCGCGGTGCGCAGGGGCGCGACGAGGTTGCGGGGCGCGACGTTGCCGCCGGCCGCCTCGGGGAGGAAGGGCAGGTACGTCATGTACGACCGCGGGTCCACGACCGTGACGGTCGCTTCGCCGTAGCGCATCTTCTTGAGGATGCGCATCGCGGCATACAGGCCGACGTAACCACCGCCGACAATGAGGATGCGAGGACGCTCCGTGGTGCTCATATCCGAAAGTATCCAGCACCGCCCGGAGCAGTCTTCGTGAGCCCGCTCACAAGCTTATGGACCCCTTCTGCTACACTGCGCGCCCCCGTTCCGGCCCCCCACCGGACCCCGCGCGGCCCTCCCGGGCCCCCGGTGCACACGTCCGTTCGGACGCCCCCGCTGAGCAGCAACGATCCTTGACACGGCCCGGTTCCCGCATAGGATTTCGATTTTCAAACCTCCGGCGGGCCGGAACCTGCGATCCAGTGGCGATCACCCCCGGCGAACCTTCGGTCCCACATATCGGACGGACCGGGCCGCCGAGTACGGCGAAAGACCGGATCCTCATGTGAAGAAATTCACGAACATTCCCGCCCGGCCGTCGGCGCGCCCCGGCCCCGGAGCCCCAGGGGGGGCTGCCGGGGCCGGTCGGCGGGTCCTCCGCCTGCTCAGCGGGCGATGCTCCAGGCGATTCCGTCGAGGATGTCGTGCTCGCTGACGACCACCTCGGCGGCGCCGGTGCGCTCCATGATCTCCAGCAGTTCCAGCGCGCCGGCCGCGATCACGTCCACCCGTCCCGGGTGCATCGACGGGATCGCCGCCCGCTCCGCGTGGGTGGCGTGCAGCAGCCGGTCGGCGATCTCGGCGACCCGCTCCCGGGAGATCCGGGAGTGGTGGATCGCCTCCGAGTCGTACCGGGGCAGGTCCAGGGCGATCGCCGAGATGGTGGTGACCGTGCCGGCCAGGCCGACCAGGGTGGCCGCGCCGGTCAGCGGGACGGCCTCGGCGGCCCGGTCCAGCTCCGCCCGCACGTGCGCGCGCGCCTCGGCGATCTGCTCGTCGGACGGCAGCTCGGCGCCGCCGAAGTGCCGCTCGGTCAGCCGGACGCAGCCGATGTCCACCGAGCGCGCCGCCCGGACGTCCTCGTCCCCGAGCACGAACTCGGTCGAGCCGCCGCCCAGGTCGAAGACCAGGTACGGGGCGGGGAACTGACCGCCGGTGAGCTCCTTGGTCGCGCCGACGAAGGACAGGTGCGCCTCCTCCTCGCCGCTGACCACCTCGGGCTCGACGCCCAGGGCCGCCCGCACGCCGTCGACGTACTCGGCGCTGTTCTCGGCGTCACGGGAGGCGCTGGTGGCGACGAAGCGGATCCGCTCCGGGCCCACCCCGAGGTCCGCGATCACCCCGGCGTACTCCCGGCAGGCGGCGAAGGTGCGCTCCAGCGCGTCCGGGTGCAGCCGGCCGGTGCGGTCCACGCCCTGGCCCAGCCGGTTGATGATCATCCGCCGGTCCAGGTCGGTGATCGCCCCGGTCTCCGGGTCGAGGTCGGCGACCAGCAGCCGGATCGAGTTGGTGCCGCAGTCGATCGCGGCCACCCGGGTGGTGGTCACGCCCCGGCCTCCCCCGCCTCGTCCGCCTCCTGAGCGGCCCGCTTGGCGGCGCGCTCGGCGGTCTTCTGCTCCTTGGCCGCGATCACGGCCGCGTGGTCCTGCTCCTTGGCCCGGTTGCGGACCACCCGATCGCCGGCGGCCGCGACCTCGGCGGCGGAGACGCAGGGGCCCTTGGCCCACCAGTCCTCCAGCATGCCGATCGCCTCGTCGCCGAGCGGGTTGACGCCCTCGCCGGCCGCCAGCGAGTGGCCGACCAGCACGTGCAGGCACTTGACCCGGTCCGGCATGCCGCCGGCGCTCGGGAAGCCCTCCAGCACCTCGATGGCGTCACGGCGGGCGATGTAGTCCTCGTGCGCCTTCTGGTACGCCGCGGCCAGCTCCGGGTCCTCGGCGAGCCGGGCGCTCTGCTCCTTCATCACGCCGTCCGCCTCCAGGGTGCCGATCAGCGAGGCGGCCTTGGGGCAGGTCAGGTAGTAGAGCGTCGGGAACGGCGTGCCGTCCGGCAGGCGGGGGGCCGTCTCCACGACGTCCGGGTTGCCGCACGGGCAGCGGTGGGCCACGGCGCGCAGGCCGCGCGGGACCCGGCCGAGCTGTGCGGCGATCGCCGCGACGTCCTCGTCGGAGACGGTGGGGTGGTTCTCAGTGGTCATGGGAGGAGCTGTCTCCAGCGGGGGCGGGGGCGGGTGGTGAGGGTGGGGCGGGCTGCCCCGGGGCGGCGGGGGCCGCCGGCGCGGCGGCGGCGTCCACGGAGTCCCAGACGCTGGCGTACCAGGGCCGGGCCGCCTTGGCCGGCGCGGCCGCCGGGCCCGCCGCGGGCGGCGGTGCGCCCAGCGCGGACTTCCCGGCGTCCTTGGCCGCCGGGTCCACCGCGATGTACGGGGTCTCCCCCGGCATCGCGTAGTGCAGCCGGGTGCGGGCCTGCGCCTTGACGTACTCCGGGTCCTGCCAGCGGGCCTTCTCCCGGCGCAGCTGCTCGACCTGCTGCCGGGCGTGCTCGGCCCGGGCGCGCTGCGCCGAGATCTCCGAGCGCTGGGAGACGAACTGCCGGGTCGGGTAGGCCAGGATCGCCACCAGTGAGCAGAGCACCAGCACGAGGACGGTCGCCCGGCTCGTGAACCGGGGCCGGGCCGCCAAGCCCGGGATCCTCCAGCCTGCCATCTCCGGTGTCCCCCTCCTGCTCCTGGTCCGCTCCTGGTCGCGACGGTGCCCCGCCGTCCACCCTACGGGGTGAACGGCGGGGCACCGGTCAGGCGTGCGCTACCGGGACGTCCCGGCGTCGACGGCCGGGGCGCCGCCGGGCGGGCTCAGCCCTCGTGCTTGAACCGCGGGAAGGCGCCGCGGCCGGCGTACTCGGCGGCGTCGTCGAGGATCTCCTCGATGCGCAGCAGCTGGTTGTACTTGGCGACGCGCTCGGAGCGGGCCGGGGCGCCGGTCTTGATCTGGCCGCAGTTGGTGGCGACGGCGAGGTCGGCGATGGTGACGTCCTCGGTCTCGCCGGAGCGGTGCGACATCATGCAGCGGTAGCCGTTGCGCTGAGCCAGCTCGACGGCGTCCAGGGTCTCGGTCAGCGAGCCGATCTGGTTGACCTTCACCAGCAGCGCGTTGGCGGTGCCGGTCTCGATGCCGCGGGCCAGGCGGGCCGGGTTGGTGACGAACAGGTCGTCGCCGACCAGCTGGACCTTGTCGCCCAGCTTCTCGGTCATGGCCTTCCAGCCGTCCCAGTCCGACTCGTCCAGCGGGTCCTCGATGGAGACCAGCGGGTAGGCGTCGACCAGGCCGGCGTAGTACTCGATGAGCTCGGCGGAGGTGAGCGCCTTGCCCTCGAACTGGTAGGCGCCGTCCTCGTAGAACTCGGAGGAGGCGACGTCCAGGGCGAGCGCGACGTCCTTGCCCGGCACGTAGCCGGCCTTCTGGATGGCCTCGACGATGAGGTCCAGGGCCTCGCGGTTGGAGTCCAGGTTCGGGGCGAAGCCGCCCTCGTCGCCCAGGCCGGTCGACAGACCGCGCTCCTTCAGCACGCCCTTGAGGGTGTGGTAGACCTCGACGCCCCAGCGGACGGCCTCGGAGAAGGACTCCGCGCCGATCGGGGCGATCATGAACTCCTGGATGTCGACGTTGGAGTCCGCGTGCGAGCCGCCGTTGAGGATGTTCATCATCGGGACCGGCAGGACGTGGGCGTTCGGGCCGCCCAGGTAGCGGAACAGCGGCAGGTCGCTGGCCTCGGAGGCGGCGTGCGCGACGGCCAGCGAGACGCCCAGGATGGCGTTGGCGCCGAGCGAGGACTTGTCCGGGGTGGCGTCCAGGTCGAGCATGGCCTGGTCGATCAGGCGCTGCTCGGTGGCGTCGTAGCCGACCAGCTCCGGGCCGATCTGCTCGATGACGGCCAGGACGGCCTTCTCCACGCCCTTGCCGAAGTAGCGGTTCTTGTCACCGTCGCGGAGCTCCAGCGCCTCGAAGGCGCCGGTGGAGGCACCCGACGGGACGGCGGCACGGCCGGTGCTGCCGTCGTCGAGGCCGACCTCGACCTCGACCGTGGGGTTGCCGCGCGAGTCGAGAATCTCACGGGCGACGACGACATCGATGGACGGCACGAGGCATCTCCTAGCGGAAGCAGGTTCGGCTGACGGTGGGTGCTGTCGGCCGGACGATTGCGGAGTCGTTACGACCAGAGCCTAACCGCACGGGCTGTCCGGGCCACGTCGACCTCGGCTCCGTCTCAGCGTGTGGCCCGGCTACCCACCGGTAGTTCACCTGGTTGCCCGACCCGAGGGGGCCGGATGCGGACGAAGGGGGACCGATCGGTCCCCCTTCGTCCCGTGCGGCCGGACCGGCCGTCAGGCGAGGCTCAGCACCTGGCCCGGGACGATCAGGTTCGGGTCGGCGCCGACGGTGCCGCGGTTGCCGTCGTACAGCGCCTGCCAGCCGCCGGAGACGCCCTGGGCGGTGGCGATCCCGGCGAGGGTGTCGCCGGAGCGGACGGTGTAGCCCTGGCCGGCCGGCTGCTGCGCGGCGGGGGCGGCCTGGGCAGCCGGGGCGGCCGGGGCGGCGGCCTGCTGGCCGGCGTACTGCTGGTAGACGCTCTGGTGGCTGGTCCAGTACCAGGCGCCGTTGCTCTGGTACCAGAACACCTTGGCGTCGGCGTCCCAGCCGGCCTTGCCGGAGAAGGCCGGCGACTGCTGCTGCGCCTGCGGGGCCTCCTGCTTGGGCGCGGCGTGCTTCGGCGCGTACTGCTGCGCCTGCGGCTTGGCGGCCTGCTGCTGGACCTGCGGGGCCTGCTGCTTGGGCGCGGCGTGCTTGGGCGCGGCGGGCTTCGCGGCCTCCTGCTGCGGCTTGGCCTCCTGGGCGGCCTGCGGGACCTGCAGCTTCGGGGCGGCCGGCTTGGCGTCCGTCGAGGTGTCGACCGCCGCCGGGGCGCCGCCCTTGCTCAGGCCGGCCTTCTTGGAGCAGACGGGCCAGGCGCCCGGGCCCTGCGAGGCGAGCACCTTCTCGGCGACCGAGATCTGCTGGGCCTTGGAGGCCTGGTTGGCCTGCGGCGCGTAGGCGGTGCCGCCGTACGCCTTCCAGGTGCTGGAGGTGAACTGGAGGCCGCCGTAGAAGCCGTTGCCGGTGTTGATGCTCCAGTTGCCGCCGCTCTCGCACTGGGCGACCGCGTCCCAGGTGGAGACCGGGGCGGCGGAGGCGCCGGTGGCGCTCAGGATCGGCATGGCCAGTCCGACGCCGGCGACACCGGCGACGGCGATGGCCTTCTCGGCCTGGGTACGGCGACGGTGACGACCGGTTCCAACGAACAGCATGAAGGGGTCCCTCTCCGCACGCCTGCGAGGTGAGCTGTCGGGTTCGGACCGGGAGGTGGCCCGGCCGCGCGGAGGCGGCTTCACCCCTAGCCGTGGGAGACGGCGCAAAACCTGGGTCCCCCGCCCCTGCCCAGGGTTCTGGTCGGTTTCCCGTGGCGCGGCGGGCAGGACTCGGCGTTCCGCGCACGGGGCTCGCAGCTGCGAACTCCAGGGAGAGTAGACAGATCTTCAGAGCAATCACAAGCTCATATCGTCGATATCACATGGACATCACGTCATGTGATGGATTGCCTACCAACCGGGGCGGTATGTCCGGATTGAGGGTGGTTCAGACCCCCCGAATCCGGGCAACGGAGAGTCTCCGTCAGCGTGTTGTGCCGATGCGTCAGCCCTCGGAGCCGGTCTCCGGAGCCTTGCCGCCGGGCGTTTTCTCCGGCGTGAATTCCACCGGAAGTTCACGGAGTCCACGCATGATCAGACCACCCCGCCAGCGCAGGTCCACCGGGTCCGCGGCGAGTTCGAGGTCCGGCAGCCGGGTCAGCAGGGTGGCCAGCGCGGCCCGCCCCTCCAGCCGTGCCAGCGGGGCGCCGATGCAGTAGTGGATGCCGTGCCCGAAGCCCAGGTGGGGGTTGTCCGTCCGGGCCAGGTCCAGGGTGTTCTCGTCGGCGAACCGCGCCGGGTCCCGGTCCGCCGCGGCGAGCACCACCAGCACCGGGTCGCCGACCGGGATCCCCACCCCGCCGATGGTCAGCGGACTGGTCGCGAACCGCCAGGTGGCCAGCTCCACCGGCCCGTCGTAGCGCAGGAGTTCCTCGATGCCGGTCTCCAGCAGCGCGCTCTCGCCGCGGCCGACCGACTCCTGGAGCAGGGCGCGCTGTCCCGGGTTGCGCAGCAGCGCGTACACGCCGTTGCCGATCAGGTTGACCGTGGTCTCGAAGCCGGCGAACAGCAGAATGAAGGCCATCGCCGCGGCCTCGTTCTCGGTCAGGTGCTCGCCGTGGTCGCTGGCCCGGATCAGCCCCGAGATCAGGTCGTCGCCGAGATCGGCCCGCTTGCGGTGGATCAGCTCCGCCAGGTAGGCGCGCATCCGCTTCACCGCGCGCCCCACGCCGCCGCGCTGACCGCCGCCGTGCCGGATCATCATCCCGGCCCAGTCCCGGAAGTCGTCCTGGTCCTCGGCCGGCACCCCGAGCAGGTCGCAGATCGCGTAGATGGGGAGCGGGAACGCGAACTCGTGGATCAGGTCGGCGGACCCGCGCGCGGCGAAGCCGTCGATCAGCCGGTCGGTCAGCTGCTGCACCCGCGGCTCGAAGGCCGCCACCCGGCGCGGTGTGAACGCCTTCGACACCAGCCGCCGCAGCCGGGTGTGGTCCGGCGGGTCGATGTTCAGCAGGTGGGTCATCAGGTCGGCCTGCCGCTCGCCCGGGATGCCGACCCGGCCGGTGCGGTGGGCCTGCTCGCTGTGGTGCACCGGGTTCTTGGAGAGCCGGCTGTCCGCGAGCGCCTGCCGGGCGTCCGCGTACCGGGTGACCAGCCAGGCCTCCACCCCGCTCGGCAGGGTGGTCCGGTGCACCGGTTCGTGCTCGCGCAGCCAGGCGTACGCGGGGTACGGATCGGCGGCGAACTCCCAGGTGAACAGGGGCGGACGGGGGGAGGCGGGCTGAGCTGGCATGGGTCGACGGTATCCCGGGCGTGTCCCGGTCACCGCACGGCGTGCGCACGCCGTGCGCGCGGGCGGCGCGGGACCCGGACGCGGTCCGCCGCGCGCGGCAGGCGTGAGCCTGGTCACCTGAGGGGTAATTCCTGTTGCGGAGGGTCAGGACCTGCCTACGATCCTCCGCAAGATGTCCGTGGGCGCCGGTGCGGAGCCGCCCACAGGGAGGAGCAAGGCCATGCGGGTCACCGGTTCGGTCGTCGTGATCACCGTGCTCGACGGCGGGTCGGGGGCGGACCTCGCCCGGCGGCTCACCGCTGCGGGGGCCGTCGGCGTGCTGATCGCCGACCAGCGGGTCGGGATCGCCGAGGACCTCGCCACCGAGCTCGACCGGCCGGGCTGCCGGGTCGTCGGCGTCTGCGGCGACGTCCGCCGGCCCAGCGACGTCGCCGCGCTGGTCGACACGGCGGAGAAGCACCTGGGGCCGATCGACCTGTTCTGCGTGGCCGGGCCGGACGGCGAGCGGATCGTCTCGCTCGGCGACCTGCCCGACCACCTCGACCTGGAGCGGCTCGCCGAGCTGGTCGCCCTGGTCGGCGAGGCGATCGGCGAGGTGGTCGTCCCGGCGCAGCGGCGGCCGGTGCAGGACGTGGCCGTCGTCTGAGGCGGCCCGCGCGGGCGGCGCTACTCCGCGGGCTTCAGGCCCTCGGCGGCGCGCACCGCGTCCCGGTAGCCGCGCGCCGAGGCCCGCAGTGCGGCGTCCACGTCGATCCCGGCGTCGTGCGCGCGCTGCGCCACCGCGAGCAGCAGCCGGCCCGCCGACTCCGCGGTGAGCTCGGCGGGCAGCTCGTACGGCTCGTCCGGCACGCCCGTGAAACCGGCCCGGCGCACCCGTGAGACGAGCTTCGCCGCGTACGCGAGCGAGGGCAGCCCGGCCGGCACGCCGTCCAGCACCGACTCCCGCTCCGACTTCTCGGCCGCCTTGAGCGCCTCCCAGCTGGCCTCCACCTCCGCCGCGCCGCTCGCCTCGGCGTCGCCGAACACGTGCGGGTGGCGGTACATCAGCTTGTCGACGATGTCGCCCGCCACGTCGTCGATCGAGAAGGCGCCGGTGGGGTGCTCCTCGGCGATCCGGGAGTGGAAGAAGACCTGGAGCAGGACGTCGCCCAGCTCCTCGCGGAGCATGTCGCGGTCCCCCTCCTCGATCGCCTCGACCAGCTCGTAGGCCTCCTCGACCAGGTACTTCACCAGGCTGGCGTGGGTCTGCTCGGCGTCCCACGGGCAGCCGCCCGGCGAGCGGAGCCGGTCCATCACGGAGACCAGGTCCAGCAGCCGCGCGCCCGGCAGGTCGTACGAACCGGGCAGCACCTCGATCTCCGGCACCTCGCCGGCGTGCTCGACGGCCAGGCGGGCCAGCGCGTCGGTCAGCCCGGGGTCGCCGTCCGGACTGCCCAGCCAGACCGTCGGACCGGCCTCCTCGGCGGACGGCCCGGCCGGGGCCTCGGTCAGCAGCCGGGCCAGCGCGGGGGCGGAGCCGGGCGCCACGATCCGGACCTCGACGCCGGCCTGCGCCACGGCGGGCAGCTGCGGGTGGGCGGGGTCGGCGGCGAGCACCCGGCCGGCCGACCGCAGCGCCTCCCAGGCGGGCCACGACAGCAGGCCGGGGGCCACCCGGTGGGTGGTGATGAGGAGGATCAGCTTGGGGCCGGGAGGATTCGTCGTCACACCCCGAACCTACCCGCCCGGCCCGCACCCCCGCCCCCGGATTCGGGAGCGTCCGCGGGCCCCGGCCGCTGCCGCCCGCACAGCCGGGCGGGGGCGTCAACCCTGACGATCGTCCAGGTCGGACCCTGTCTTTCGGGTCGGGCCGGCCGCCGCTCCCGGCGCCTACCGTCCGCGGCATGACGAACACGCTCAGGAACCGAACGGCCCTCGCGGTGGTGCTGCTGGGGGCGGGCACCGGCGCGGTCGGGTGGCTGGCGCCGGGGCGCGCGGGCGGGGACGGCCCGGTCCGGGTGGTCACCGGCTGGTCCGCCGCCGGTTACCGCCGGGTGGCCGAGGCCGTCGCCGACGCCCCGCCCCGGCTCGCCGCCCTGCTGGAGCCCGCCACCGAGGCCGGGCTGCTCGCGCTGGGTCTGCTGCTGGTGCTCGGCTGGTGGACGGCGCGCGGGCGACGGGACGCGGGCGCGGTCGCGGGCGTCGCGCTCACCGGCCTCGGCACGGTGCTCGCGTACGGGACGAGCGAGCTGCTGAAGTCGGTGCTCGACGAGGAGCGGCCGTGCCGGGCGCTGTCCGCCCTGCCGTCCACCGCGCTCGCCGACTGCCCGCCGCCGGGCGACTGGTCGTTCCCCAGCAACCACGCGACGCTGGCCGTCGCGCTGGCCACCGGGCTGGTGCTGCTGCGGCCGCGCCGGGAGGCGTGGGCGGGGCCCGCGCGGCCGAGGTGGGTGGCCCGGGCGAGGTGGGTGGCCCGGGCGAGGTGGGTGGCCGTGCCCGTCGGTCTGGGGACGGCCGGCCTGCGGGTCGCCGCCGGGGTGCACTACCCGCACGACGTGCTCGCCGGGGCGGCGCTGGGCGGGGCGGTCACGGCGGCGGTGGTCGTCGCCCTGCTGCCGTCCGCGACGGCGGCGGTCGGCGCGCTGGGCGGCGTGCGGCTGCTCGGGCCGCTGCTGCTCCGGCCGCTGCCGGTGGCCGTCGCAGTACCGGTGCCGGTGCCCGTCGCGGCGCCCGCCCCGGGGTCAGGCCGGCGGGCCCGCCGCCAGGCCGGCCTCGTGGGCGAGGACGGCGGCGGCCGCCCGGTTGGCCACGCCCAGCCGCGCCAGGACGTTGCTGACGTGCGCCTTCACCGTGCCCTCCACCACCCCGATCCGGCGGGCGATCTGACCGTTGGACAGCCCGGCGGCGACCAGCGCCAGGACGTCCCGTTCACGGGCGGTCAGCCCGGCCACCCGGCGCTGCGCCGCGGCCCTGCGGTCGGCCGGGCCACCGGCCCCGGTGGCGGCGAGGTGGGCCACCACCCGGGCGGCCACCCGGGGTGAGAGGTAGGCCGCGCCGTCCGCCACCGACCGGACCCCGGCGATCAGCTCCTCCGGCTCGCCGGACTTGATCAGGAAGCCGTTGGCGCCCCCGCCGAGGGCCCGCAGGATGTAGTCGTCCTCGCCGAAGGTGGTCAGCATGACGATCCCGGTGGCCGCTCCGGTCCTGGTGGTGACGGCGCCGCGGCGGATCTCGGCGGCCGCGGCGATGCCGTCCGTGCCGGGCATCCGGATGTCCAGCACGGCGACGTCCGGGCGGTGGCGCCGGACCAGCTCCACCGCCTCCCGCCCGTCCCCGGTCTCGGCGACGATCTCGATCCCCGGGTCGGTGGCGAGCACCGCGCGCACCCCGGCCCGCACCATCGGCTCGTCGTCCGCGATCACCACCCGGATCGGTGCGCGGGCCCCGTCCGCCCGCTCCACGTCGTTCACCGGGCGCTCACCGGACCAGGGCGTCCAGGGAGATCAGCACGTCGTCCCGGAAGCAGAGCCGGTACGCGTCCCCGGAGCGGTCGTCGCCGAACGCCTCGGCCGTCATCGCGTAGTACTCGCACGTCACTCCCTCTCCCCCGGGCGGCGGGTCGCCCACGGACGGATGGTACGGAAACCGGTGGTCCGGCAGGACCCGCTGCACGGTGGCCCGGTCCTGGCCGACGCGCAACGACGCGTAGTCGGCGGGGTCGAGGACGGATCGGCCGGCCGCCTGGATCGTCCAGCCGCGCAGCACGGCGGTGAGGGCCAGGGCGACGGTCAGCGGCGCCAGCACCACCGCCGCCATCATCCGGCCCACCCGGCGGCGGGCCCGGCGCAGTTCACGGGCCGGCGACAGCGTGACCGGCCGCGGCGCCGGGGCACCCGCCGGGGCGCCGGCGCGCGGCAGCCGGGCGCCGACCTCGAAGCCGCCGTCGTCCCGGGGCCCGTACCGGAAGGTGCCGCCGGCCAGCCGGACCCGCTCGGCCAGGCCGATGAGGCCGCGGCCGCCCGTCACCGGACCGGGCGCACCTCCCCGGGGCGGCCCGTTGACCACCCGGATCCGGGCCCCGTCCGGGGAGTACCCGACCCGCACCGCGACCGGGGCCCCGGGGGCGTGCTTGGCGGCGTTGGTCAGCGCCTCCTGGACCACCCGGTAGGCGGCGTGCTCGGCCGCCCGCGGCAGCCCGTCCGGCTCGCCGGTGACGGTCAGCCCGACGTCCAGGCCCGCCGCGGCCGCCTCCTCCACCAGCTGCGGGACGCCCGCGTCGGCCGGGCCCCGGGAGGCGTGGGCGTCCGTCTCGTCCCGCAGGACCCCGATCACCTCCCCGAGGCGTTCGACGGCGGCCGCCGCACCCGCGCGGATCTCCTGGGCCGCCTCCCGGTGCGGCGGGGCCAGGCCGGGCGCCAGCTGCAGCGCGCCGACGCGCAGCGCGATCAGGCTGAGGTCGTGGCCGAGGGCGTCGTGCATGTCCTGGGCGATCCGGGCCCGCTCGCGCAGCCGCGCCTGCTCGGCCACCAGCTGCTGCTCACGCTCGGCCCGCTCCGCCCGCTCCCAGCCGGCCCGCACCAGTTCCTGCGACAGCCGCCAGAACCGGCCCACCATCCACGGGCCCATCCCGGCGCAGACCAGCACCGAGACCACCGAGATCGCCTGCTCGGACCGGTCCGGGACGACCACGGCCACCAGCGTCCCGGCCGTCACCAGGACCACCAGCAGCACGGCCGCCACCCGCACCCGCTCCATCCGCACCCCGGCCGCGAACGCCGCCCCGACCCCCGGCAGCACCCACCAGAACGACACCGCCGTCAGCCCGAGCCCCCCGGCCGCCACCGCCAGCAGCGCCCACTCCACCCACCGATCTCTCCACACCCACCCGACCCTACGGACCCCGTCCCGCCCCCGAATCTGCCGAAAGTCATAGCCACCCCACCCAACACGGAAAGTCGAACCCGCCGACTTCCTGCTCCCCGCCCGACGCAGCGAGCAGGTGGCCAAGTGGCGGTGGGGGTCCCGGGGAAGTGCGCGGCAACACCGCCCCGACCAGCGCAGGAAGTCCGCCCCGCCGACTTCCCACTCCCATCCCGACCGTCTACCCCCACGCCAGGGCCGCAGGTGGGCAGAAGGACTGGGGTGGGCGGCACAGGAAGTCGGGCCCGCCGACTTCCCACTCCCATCCTGACCGCCTCCTCGGCCGCCTCCTCGGCCGCCTACCCTCACGCCAGGGCCGCAGGTGGGCGGAGGTCGGGCGGGCAGCACCGGCACGGCCAGCGTGGAAAGTCGGGCCCGCTGACTTCCCACTCCTGCACCGGGGCAGCGGGTGGGCGGAGGTGGGAGGGGCAAGA
Source organism: Kitasatospora sp. NPDC058115 (assembly GCF_042884635.1). Lineage (NCBI taxonomy): Bacteria > Bacillati > Actinomycetota > Actinomycetes > Kitasatosporales > Streptomycetaceae > Kitasatospora > Kitasatospora sp. NPDC058115. The sequence continues at coordinate 16,404 of NZ_JBHVTL010000013.1, read as the reverse complement.
CCCGCCCGGCCAGCGTGGGAAGTCCGGCCCGCCGACTTCCCACCCCACACACCCGGGCAGCAGGTAGGCAGAGGCTGGGGTAGGCGACACAGGAAGTCGGGCCCGCCGACTTCCTGCTCCCACGCCGGGGGCGGCGGGTGGGCGGCACCGGCACGGCCAGCGTGGGAAGTCCGGCCCGCCGACCTCCCATTCCCCGCACCCGGGCAGCGGGCGGGCAGAGGGGCTGGGGGTGGGCGGCACAGGAAGTCGGGCCCGCCGACTTCTCACTCCCGCACCGGGGCAGCGGGTGGGCGGAGGTGGGAGGGGCAAGACCCGCCCGGCCAGCGTGGGAAGTCCGGCCCGCCGACTTCCCACTCCCCGCACCCGGGCAGCAGAGGGGCTGGGGTGGGCGGCGCCCGCCGACTTCCTGCTCCCACGCCGGGGGCGGCGGCGGGTGGGCGGCACCGGCACGGACAGCGTGGGAAGTCGGGCCCGCCGACTTTCGGCTCCCCACGCCTGGGCAGAGGGGGAAGTCGGGCGTGTCGGCTTCCCGCTCCTGTGCCGGGGTGGTCAGGGGTGTGGGGGCCAGGGGGTGGCGGTGGTGCGGTGGGGTTGGAGGGTGTCGAGGGTCTGGCGGAGGCGGCGGACGGAGGGGTGGTGGGGGCCCTCGCGGCGTTCGCGGTCGAAGAGGAGCTGGAGCAGCCAGGACCAGGCCGCTTCGGTCTCGCCGAGCGCGGCCAGCAGGACGCCGATCCGCTCCCGGAGGTCCAGCAGGCGTTCCGGTTCGGTCTCCGGCCACACCGCGAGCAGGGCCTGGTACTCGGCGAGGGCCTCCGCGCCCCGCCCCAGTTGTTCGAGGCACTCGGCGGCCCGGTAGCGCGGTTCCAGGGCCCGGCGGCCGTGCGGTCCGCCCTCGGCGGTCGTCGCGAGCAGCCGGTACTCCGCCAGGGCCTCGTGGTGGCGCCGCTCCTGGAGCAGCGTGCGGGCGTAGATGGTCCGGACGGTGCGGACCATCGCGGCGCCGTCACCGAGTTCGGAACGGCCCCGCGTCAGCAGTCGGGCGGCGAGGTCGAGCACCTCGGCACGCCGGCCCGCGTCGACCAGGTCGGAGAGCCGGGCGCAGGCCGCCGCGAAGTCCTCGCCCACCGCGACGGGCACTGCGACGGGCGCCGGAGCCGGAACGGCGGCCGGCAGGAACGGGGGCGGCACGGCCCGCACCGGTGGTGCCGCCGGTGCGGCGCCGGCCGGCCGGGGCTGCGGCTGGAGCGGGTGCCGGTACGGCCGGGCCGGGTCGGGCAGCGGCCCGTACCGGGGTTGCGGCACGGGGACGGCGGCGGGCAGCAGCGGCAGCAGCCGCCCGTAGACCTCCTGGGCGTCGGCCGGGCGGTCCTGCGGCCGCTTGGCGAGCAGGTCGAGGACCAGCCGCTCCAGCGGCGCCGGCACCTCGGGACGCAGTTCGCGCAGCGGCACCGGTGGGTCGTCGACGTGCCGGCGCAGCAGCCCGAGGGCGGTGGGTGCGCGGAACGGTCCCTCGCCGGTCAGCATCTCGTGGAGCAGGCAGCCGAGCGCGTACAGGTCGCTGCGCGGGTCGACGGCGGTGGACAGCGCCTGTTCCGGCGCCATGTAGGGGGGACTGCCGATCAGGGCGCCGGTGAGCGTGAGGCGGGTGGCGGCGGGGTCGATCGCGGTGGCGATGCCGAGGTCGAGCAGGACGGTCCGGCCGTCCTCACGGACCATCACGTTGCTGGGCTTGAGGTCCCGGTGGACGACCGGCACGGCGTGGACGGCGGCCAGCGCGGCGCAGAGCTGGGCGGCCACCGAGACCGCCCGGTCGACCGGGAACGGCGCGTCCTCGGCGATGAGGTCGGCGAGGCTGACGCCGGGCACGCGCTGCATGACGAGGTAGAGCTCGCCGCCCTCCTCGCCCGCGTCGAAGACGGTGACCAGGCCGGGGTGGTCGAGGGCGGCGGTGGTGCGGCACTCGCGCAGGAAGCGGTGGCGCAGTTCGTCGGCGTGCCGCCGGTGTTCGGCGGTGGCGGGGTCGGCGGCGCCGGTGGCGGCGAGGAGGTGGTCGGTGCGCAGCAGCTTGACGGCGACCGGGCGGGCGAGCCGTTCGTCGCGGCCGGCCCAGACCTGGCCCATGCCGCCGTGGCCGATCTTCTCGGTGAGGTGGTAGCGGCCGCCGATCACCCGGGCGACGGTCACGGGCGGTCCTCGCGGGCCTGCCGGCGCAGCAGTTCGCCGAGTTCACGCAGTTCGTCGGAGGTCGCGGGGCCGGCAGCGGCGGCCCCGGGACCGGCGGGTCCGGGACCGGCGGCGCGCACGGGCGGGTGGGAGATCGCCGACGGGTGGGAGTCGACGGCCGGGTACGGCCGGGCGGCCTGCGGGTAGGGGGCGGCGGCCCCGTACGGCTGGGCGGTCGGGTAGGGCTGCACGGGCTGCGGGTACGGCCCCACCGGCCCCACCGGCCCCACCGGCGCGGCGGGCACCGGGTAGCCGTACCCGGTCGCCCCGGCCGCCGGGGCGTAGGGGCCGGCCGGGACCCGGCCGGACGCCCAGACCACCTGGCGGTCCATCAGCAGGAAGTGCACCGGCGGGGTGAACCACAGCAGCACCATCATCGTGGTGCCGATCGCGTCGGCGACCGGGGCGTCGCCCTTGGGGTAGCTGCCGGCGATCCCCATGCAGATGAAGAAGGTGAGGAAGACCCCGGCGTAGACGACCGCGCCGAGGATGTCGTACGCCCGGCGGCGGCGGACCGCCAGCAGCAGCGAGGGGACCATGCCGAGCAGCCCGAAGGAGAGCAGCGGCGCGAGGACCGCCAGGACGCGGCCGAGCACGCCGTACGGTCGGCCCTGGCCTCCGGGACCCTGCTGGGGAACCGCCATGGTCGGGGCGTAGGCCTGCGGACCGGCGCCGGGTATGCCGCCGGTCGGCGTGCCACCGGGCGGTGGGCCGAACTGCCCGGGGTACTGCCCTGACATGCGCGCTCCTGAGCGGTGAGGACGACGGCGGTCCCGATCACGGAACCGGCTCCGCACACCGTACCGCCCGCGCCCGTCACGCCGGAGTCCTTCTGCCGTACCCGAATCACCCGCCACCGCGGGCCGCGCGCCCGGCCCGGGAGCAGGAAGTCGGCCGGGCCGGCTTCCTGCTCCGGCGTCACCGGGCCTGCGGAGGCTCGGCGGTGCCGGAAGCGAGGGCGTCGGTGGCGGACTGGGTGAGGGTGCGGCCCAGCGCGGCGGCGCGTTGCAGGGCGGTGTCGAAGGCGGCGAGCCGGGCGAAGGCGGCGCCGAGCCGGCGCTGTTCGGTGATCGGCAGACGTGGCAGCTCGACCCGGCGGATGTCGAGGCGGGTGGTGGTGGAGGCGTGGCTGGCGGCCCGGCGGGCGGCGGCCGTGGAGCGCAGGTGACCGGCCAGGAAGTCCGGGTCGAGGGCGGCCGGGTCGGGGCGGAGCAGGTGGAGCTGGCGGCCGAGGGCGGCGCCGGCGGGCGGGCCGTCCGGGCCGACGACGCGGGCGGTGCCGCCGCCGAGGGCGGGGACGAGGACGTCGCCGGGGCGGGTCAGCGGCAGGGCGTCGGCGCCGGCGGCGGACCGGTCGAGGACGGCGCCGGGTGCGCTGCCGGTGACCAGGTCCTGGTCGGTGAGGACGGGGGTGCCCGCCGGGTCCGCATCGGCCGGGAGGGCGGGCGCACCGGTGCCGGAGGAGTGCACGTCCAGCAGCCCGGTGCGGACCAGCTCGCTCAGCGTGACGACCGCGCCGCCACCGGCACAGCCGCCCGCTCCACCGGCCGGCTCGGGCAGCAGGGCCCCGGGGTCGGCGAGCCCGGCCAGCAGCTCGGTCAGCCGGCCGCTGAGGTGGGACAGCCCGGCGGCGCCGCCGGGCGGGGCGGCCGGCGGGACGTGACGGGTGGGCGAGAGGTCGGTCTCGTCGTCGAGCAGGTCGATCGCCGCCACGGTCCGGTGCCGGCCGGGTCGGTCCTCGGGCAGCGGCAGGCCCTCGCGGGCCGCGAGGTCGAAGGCCCTCCAGGCGTCCACGACGGTGCGGCGCAGCTCGGGCCAGCGCACCTTGTCGCGGCCGCCCTCGGCGACCTCGGCGGAGCTCGCCGAGGCGGAGGCGGCGTCCAGCATCAGCACCTGGCGGAAGTCGTCGCCGGGGCGGGGGGCGCGCAGCACCCAGAGGTGGAGCGGGACCCCGTACGGGGGCGCGACGCCCGCCGGGAGCGCGACGACGGCGCGCAGCGCGCCGGAGCGCAGCAGTTCGGCGCGGACCCGGCGGCCGGCCCGGCGGGTGGCGACGGTCGGCGGGAGCAGCAGGGCGGCGAGCCCGCCGGGGCGGGTGTGGGCGAGGCAGTGCAGCACCCAGGCGAGCTCGGACTCGCCGCGCGGCGGGACGAGGCCGCCGGGCCAGCGCCGGTCGAACTGCAGCTCGTCGTGGCCCCAGTCCCGTTCGTTGTAGGGGGGCTGGCAGAGCACCGCGTCGAAGGTGTGGCCGGTGTAGGCGTCGGCGCGCAGGGCGTCGCCGGGGCGGATCTCGACCGGGAGCGGGGCGGGGTCGGCGGCGGGCGCGTGCAGGGCGAGCCGGAGCCCGGCGAGCGCGGCGGTGACCGGGTCGGCGTCCTGGCCGTAGCGGTCGGTGGTGGACGGCAGGGCGAGCAGCAGCGCACCGAGGCCGGCGGCGGGGTCGAGCACGGTGGCGGGGACGCCCGCGACGCCGGCGAGCAGCTCGGCGGCCTCCGGCGGGGTGGGGCTGAGCTGGCGGGTGTTGGCCTCGGCGTAGCGGGTGAGGAGCTGTTCGAAGGCACCGGCCGGGCCGGCCGCGGCGGCGAGTTCGGCGAGCAGCCGGGCGAGGTCCAGTTCGGTGGAGCCGAGCAGTCCGGACCCGTGCAGGCCGGCGGCGCCGTCGGGGCCGAGCACGGTGCGGACGGTGTCGGCGAGGGCGCGCGGCAGGCCGGTGGCGAGCTTGGTGTCCGGCAGGCCGGTGAGCGTGTTCCAGCGCTCCGGCGCGCGGTGGTGCAGCAGCAGGACGCTGCCGGCCCGGACCAGCGGGGCGGCCGGGTGGCCGTCCGGGTCGCGCAGGGTCTCGACGAGCCGCCAGACCCGTTCGAGCAGCGGCAGTTCGGCGATCTTTCCCTGGGCCCTGAGCCAGGACTCCACGTCGGTGAGCGCGAAGGTCGGGCTGCTGTCGGTGCCGCCGACCGGGCGGGGGAAGTCGGGGTGGCGGCGGCGCCAGTTGCTGACGGCGGCGCGGCCCACCCCGGCGAGGCGGGCGATCTCGACGGCGGTCACCTCGGGACGGTCCGGCATGGGGGCTCCTTCGGCGGCGATCCGCAGCGGCGGCGGCACGGGTGGTGTGACCACACAGCATATCCAGCGCCCCCGGTCGAGGCGTTCACACGTGAACGGAGAGGTTCGATGAATCATTGTTGACACGGTTCACAGCCCGTGGTGTGATCTCTCCTGTCGACAGCAGGTCGGCGCGCAGCAGAGAAGAAGAACAAGAACCGAGGCCCGAGGAGACAGCCATGTCCGCCACCACCCGCCGCACCCGCCGCACCGCCGTCCTGCTGGCCGGCGCCGCGCTCGTCGCCCTCACCGCGACGGCCTGCGACTCCACCGGCGGCCCGTCCGTCTCCACCGAGGCCAAGCAGACCGCCGCCGCCCCGGCGTCCGGCGACTCCGCCGCCGCGGTCAAGCCGGCCGACAGCCTGCCCGCCGAGAGCAAGGCCGCCGAGAGCAAGCCGGCCGAGGCGGCCAAGGCCCCGGCCAAGATCGGCGACACCATCGCCCTCAAGGGCACCCTGGAGAAGGGCAACACCGCCGACGTCACCGCCGTGAAGGTGGTCGACCCGGCGGCGAGCACCAACGAGTACCTCACCGCGGCGGACGGCAAGCACTACGTCGCCGTGCAGTTCCAGATCAAGGCGACCGGCTCCAAGGCGTACAGCGAGGCGCCCTGGAGCAGCGCCAAGGTGATCGACGACCAGGGCCAGGCGTACGGCCCGACGCTCGCCGACACCAAGGCCGGCCCGTCCTTCCAGACCCCCACCAACATCGCCGCCGGCGAGACCGGCAAGGGCTTCGTGGTCTTCGAGGTCCCCAACGGCACCAAGCTCGACAAGGTCCAGTTCTCCCTGGACAACGGCTTCGCCGACCAGGTCGGCCAGTGGAAGATCGGCTGACCGCCCTGTTCACGCCCGGCCGGCGCCCCCGGCCCGCCCGGCACCGACCACCCGGCACCGACCCGCCGGCCCGGCACCGGCCCACCCACGACGACGGCGGTCCCGGGCGCCATCGCCCGAGACCGCCGCCACCCCTGCGGTACCCCGCGGGTCCCCCCGCCCGGGGTCCGCTACTTCTTGGCCCCCGCCAGGTCGTCGAACATGGTCGACAGGAACTCCCGGGACCACGCCAGCAGCTCCCGCCCGACCAGCGGCTTGCCGCCGATCCGCCCGGTCGACGGGCGCGGCACCAGCAGCTGCTGGGTCGCCGCCTTCACCTGGCTGCGCGGGTAGAGCCGGTTCAGCCGCAGCTGCTGCGACTCCCGCAGCTCGACCGGCCCGAACCGCACGTGGGAGCCCTGCAGGGTGATGTCCGCGATGCCGCACCGCCGGGCGTACAGCCGCAGCGCCGCCACCAGGAGCAGGTTCTCCACCGGCTCGGGCAGCTTGCCGTACCGGTCGACCAGCTCGTCGCGGACCTGGGTGATGTCCTCCTCCGAGTTGACCGCCGCGATCGAACGGTAGGCCTGGAGCCGCAGCCGCTCCCCCGGCGCGTAGTCGTGCGGCACATGGGCGTCGACCGGCAGTTCGATCTTCACCTCCAGCGGCTCCTCCTCCGCCTCGCCGCCGCCCGCCAGCGACTCCCGGAACTCGGCCACCGCCTCCCCGACCATCCGCATGTAGAGGTCGAAGCCGACGCCAGCGATGTGCCCGGACTGCTCGCCGCCGAGCAGGTTGCCGGCCCCGCGGATCTCCAGGTCCTTCATCGCCACGTACATGCCGGCGCCCATCTCGGTGTGCTGGGCGATGGTGGCCAGCCGCTCGTGCGCCGTCTCGGTCAGCGGCTTCTCCGGCGGGTACAGCATGTACGCGTACCCGCGCTCCCGCCCGCGGCCCACCCGGCCGCGCAGCTGGTGCAGCTGGGAGAGGCCGAAGGTGTCACCGCGCTCGACGATGAGCGTGTTGGCGTTGGAGATGTCGATGCCGGACTCCACGATCGTGGTCGACACCAGGACGTCGAACTCCTTCTCCCAGAAGTCGACGACCACCTTCTCCAGCTGGGTCTCGCCCATCTGACCGTGCGCGGTGGCGATCCGCGCCTCCGGCACCAGGTCCTTCAGCCGGGCGGCCGCCTTGTCGATCGACTCGACCCGGTTGTGGATGTAGAACACCTGGCCCTCGCGCAGCAGCTCACGCCGGATCGCCGCCGAGATCTGCTTCTCGTCGTACGGTCCGACGAAGGTCAGCACCGGGTGCCGCTCCTCCGGCGGGGTGGTGATGGTGGACATCTCGCGGATGCCGGTGACGGCCATCTCCAGGGTGCGCGGGATCGGGGTCGCGGACATGGTGAGCACGTCCACGTTGGCCCGCAGCTTCTTCAGCTGCTCCTTGTGCTCGACGCCGAAGCGCTGCTCCTCGTCGACGATGACCAGCCCGAGGTCCTTGAAGCGGGTCTCCGAGGAGAACAGCCGGTGGGTGCCGATGACGACGTCCACCGAGCCCTCGAACAGCCCCTCCAGCACGGCCTTCGCCTCGCTGTCCGTCTGGAACCGGGACAGCGCCTTCACGTTCACCGGGAAGTTGGCGTACCGCTCGGCGAAGGTCGAGAAGTGCTGCTGCACCAGCAGCGTGGTCGGCACCAGCACCGCCACCTGCTTGCCGTCCTGCACCGCCTTGAAGGCCGCGCGCACCGCGATCTCGGTCTTGCCGTAGCCGACGTCGCCGCAGATCAGCCGGTCCATCGGGACGGACTTCTCCATGTCCGACTTGACCTCGGCGATGGTGGTCAGCTGGTCCGGCGTCTCCGCGTAGGGGAAGGCGTCCTCCAGCTCCCGCTGCCACGGGGTGTCCGGGCCGAAGGTGTGGCCGGGCGCGGCCATCCGGGCCGAGTACAGCTTGATGAGGTCGGCGGCGATCTCCTTGACGGCCTTCTTGGCCCGCTGCTTGGTCTTCGCCCAGTCCGCGCCGCCGAGCCGGTGCAGCGTCGGGGCCTCGCCGCCGACGTACTTGGTGACCTGGTCGAGCTGGTCGGTCGGCACGAACAGCCGGTCGCCGGGGTGGCCGCGCTTGGCGGGCGCGTACTCCAGCACCAGGTACTCGCGGGTGGCGCCCTGCACGGTGCGCTGCACCATCTCCACGTACCGGCCGACGCCGTGCGCCTCGTGCACCACGTAGTCGCCGGCGACCAGCGCCAGCGGGTCGATCGCGTTGCGGCGCCGGGAGGGCATCCGCCGCATGTCCTTGGTGGAGGACTTCTGGCCGGACAGGTCGGTCTCGGTGATGACGGTCAGCCTGAGCGCCTCGTCGACGAAGCCGTACTCGATCGAGCCGCAGGCGACGTGCACGACGTCCCGGGTCGGCGCCTCGGACAGGTCGGCGACCAGCCGGGCCGGGATGCCCTCGTTGCCGAGCACCTCGGCGAGCCGGGAGGCCGGACCGTGCCCCTCGGTCACCATGACGACCCGCCAGTCGGCGGCGAGCCGCTCCTTGGCGTCGGCGATCGCCCGCGCGGTGTCGCCCCGGTACGCCTCGACCGCGTGCATGCCGAGGGTCAGGGTGTTGACGTCGAACTCCAGCAGGCCGTCAACCGTGGCGTCGCTGGTCGCGAACGGGCTGACCGACCACCACGGCAGGCCGATCTCGGCGGCGTGCTCGCGCACCTCGGCGAGCGACCGCAGCGAGGCGGCCGAGACGTCGATCGCCTCCAGGTCGATCGGCCGGTCGCCACCGGCCGCGGCCGCCACCCAGGAGGCGTGCAGGAACTCCTGGCTGGTCGCCACCAGGTCGGCGGCGCGGGTGCGGACCCGCTCGGGGTCGCAGACCACCGCGACCGAGCCGAGCGGCAGCACGTCCAGCAGCAGTTCCATGTCGTCGACCAGCACGGGCGCCAGCGACTCCATGCCCTCGACCGCGATGCCCTCGGCGATCTTGTCCAGGATCTCCGCCAGCCCCGGGTGCTCGGCGGACAGCCCGGCGGCCCGGGCCCGCACCTCGTCGGTCAGCAGCAGTTCACGACAGGGCGGCGCCCACAGGCCGTGCTCGGCGATCTCCAGCGACCGCTGGTCGGCCACCTTGAAGTACCGGATCTCCTCGACGTCGTCGCCCCAGAACTCCACCCGCAGCGGGTGCTCCTCGGTCGGCGGGAAGACGTCCAGGATGCCGCCGCGCACCGCGAACTCGCCGCGCTTCTCGACCAGTTCGACGCGGGAGTAGGCGGCCGCGGCGAGCCGCCGGGCGATCTCCTCCAGATCGTGCGACTCGCCCCGCCCGACGGCCACCGGCTCCAGCTCGGCCAGCCCCTTCACCTGCGGCTGGAGCACCGAGCGGACCGGCGCCACGATCACCTGCACCGGCCCGGCCGCCGGGTCGTCGGCCCGCGGGTGGACGATCCGGCGCAGCACGGCGAGCCGGCGCCCGACCGTGTCGGAGCGCGGCGAGAGCCGCTCGTGCGGCAACGTCTCCCAGGCCGGGAACTCGGCGACCGCGTCCGGCGGCAGCAGCGAGCGGAGCGAGGCGGCGAGGTCCTCGGCCTCCCGGCCGGTGGCGGTGACGGCCAGCACCGGACGGCCCCGCTCGCCGGCCGCCTGCCCGGCGAGCGCACGGGCGAGCGCGGCGATCGCGAACGGCCGGGCGGCGGGCGGTCCGACCAGGTCGAGGTGACGGCGGCCGCCGGCCGCGGCACCGGGGGCGGTCGCGGCCTCGATCGCCTCGGCGAGGGCCGCGTCCCGCGCGACGACATCGAGCAGTCCGGTCAGGCTCATCTGGAGTCTCTTCTTCGTCCCGTGGCTGGTGCTGCCCTGGAGGCCGGAGGGCCCGTCCGGGCAACGCGAACGGCCCGGCACGCCGAGCGGCCGGGGGTCTCCAGCCTACGCCGCGCGGCCGACCCGCACCCGGTGCACGGCCGGGGCCGGACCGGGCGCGGTCAGGCGCGGACGAACCACCGGCCGCGCGCCGTCGCTCCCGTCGTGGGGCGGGCTGTTTCCGGGCCGTCGCGATCCGCCACGAACTGGACATACTCCTGTCACTGCCCGTCCATGGAGATCGCGCACCATGGAGAACGTGCCCGCCGCACCCAACCGTGGGGGATGGCTGCGAGGGCACGGTCGCACACCCGATGGGGGTCGGGCGTGCGAGGCCGGGCGACCCTGGGTGGGGGCGCCCGCCCACGCGCCGGGAACCGTGGCGCCCTTTCCTGGAGGGCGCCACGGGTCTCGGCCTCACTCTTTCCCCGGCCCGGTCCCGGGAATGCCCGCGCGGCCGGCCCCCGCTCCCTACCCTGGGACGTGAAACTGCGGGGGCGACGCCCGGAGGGGCCAGGGGAGCGCCGCGGTGGAGGGGGTTCGTCGTCATGCGCGTCGTCATCGCGGGCCAGGGCTGTACGGGGCTGCCGCTCGCGGTCCGCGCGGCCGAGGCCGGACACCGGGTGATCGGCTACGACGTGGACGAGCACCGGATCAAACGGCTGACCGTCGGCGAGTCCGACGTCGAGGACGTCCCGGCCGGCCGGCTGCGGCCGCTGCTGGAGGACGGCAGCTACCTGCCGTCCGCCGATCCGTCCGACGTGGCGGGCTTCGACATCGCGGTGATCACGGTGCCCACGCCGCTGCGCGACGGCGTGCCCGACCTGTCGCCCATCGAGGACTCGGCCGCCCTGCTGGCCCCGCACCTGCGGCCCGGGGCGGGCGTCGTCCTGGAGTCGACCGGCTACCCCGGCACCACCGAGGAACTGCTCGCGCCGCTGCTGGAGGCGGGGTCCGGGCTGACCGCCGGGCGGGACTTCCACCTCGGCTGCAGCCCCGAGCGGATCGACCCGGGCAACCCGGTCTGGCGGCTGGAGAACACCCCGAAAGTGGTCTCCGGGATCGACCCGGCCTCGCTGGCCGTGGTCGAGGGCTTCTACGGCGGGCTGGTCGAGCGGACCGTCCCGGTCTCCTCGTGCAGGGAGGCCGAACTGACCAAGCTGCTGGAGAACGCCTTCCGTCAGGTGAACGTCGCCCTGGTCAACGAGCTGGCGATGTTCGCGCACGACCTCGGCATCGACGTCTGGACGGCCATCGACGCGGCCGCCACCAAGCCGTTCGGCCATCTGCGCTTCACCCCCGGCCCGGGGGCCGGCGGGCCCTGCCTGCCGATCGACCCGACCCACCTGCCCTGGCGGACGGAGCGGGCGCTCGGCCGGTCGTTCCGCTTCGTCGAGCTGGCCAACGACGTCAACGGCCACATGCCCGACTACGTGGTCCGCCGGCTCGCCGCGGCGCTGGACGACCGGCGGTGCCCGGTCGAGGGCTCGCGGGTGCTGCTGCTCGCGCCGGCGCAGCCGGGGTGCGCCGGTGGCGCCCGGGAGACGCCGGCCGCCCGGATCGCCGAGCTGCTGGTCCGGATGGGCGCCGAGGTCCGGGTCGCCGACCCGCGCGTGGTGGTCGGGGTGCACGTGCCCGAGCCGGTCGTCCCCGGCCCGCGGGCCGCCGGGCACGCCCCGTACGGGGACCCGTCCGCCGCGGTCCGCCGGGTGGAGGCGAGCCCGCAGGAGCTGGCGGCGGCGGACGCGGTGGTGCTGCTCGCCGACCACGACGAGGTCGACCACGAGGCGGTCACCACCCACGCCCGGTACGTGCTGGACTGCCGGCGCCGGCCGGCCCCGGGCGCCACGGTCGAGGTGCTCTGACCCTTCGGAGACGGTGCCGGGCGACCGCACCCGCCCGGCACCGCGGGTCAGCGGGCCTCCTCGCCCGCGCGGGCCCGCGGGGCCCGTCCTCCCGCTCCTACCAGCGGGAGAGGTTGATGTCGTACATCGTCACCTCGTGGCCCACGTGGCCGTTGAAGTCGTACTGCTCCCAGTTGAAGACGGTCCAGGAGCCCATGCTGCCGCCGAGGTACGTGATGACCTTGTTGTTCCCGGCGTCGATCCGGTCGACGTTGTAGACGCGCACCGCCATCCACCCGTCGTTCGCGAAACAGAGCGTGCCGCCGTAGCCGTAGTTGTAGACCTTCGCGAAATCGGTGCGGCCTCCGCAATCGACCCGGTTGACGGCCTCGGCATTCACGGCCGGCAGTAACGTCGCGGCCGCCGCGACGAGCACGGCGAGTGCTCCGACCCGGCGGCCCAGAACATTTCCGGAACGAGGTCCCGAAGGACGTTCCGAATGATTTGTGCGGCGAATCATATGAACCCTCCGAAGGGTAGCGGCTGCGACTCCAGAGGCTGACATGGCGCCGCACGGCCGAACAGTTCTTTTCCGGCCAAGCCGCACCGTCCCGGCGCCTCCCGGGCCGCCCCGCACAAGCATGCGCTAGGGTCCGAACAGTCCTGCCGTTCCTGAGGATCGGAGCTTCCGCTTGGCCCGCCCACCGCATTTCGGACGATTCACCGCGACCGCTGCTGCAGTCGTTCTGTCGGCCTTTTTCACAGGCTGCTCCGGACCCTCCGCAGGGGGTTCCGCGGATTCCGCCCTGACCCCTCCCGCGATCGACGCACCGAAAGCCCCGGAATCCGGCCGGGCCGGAATGACCGGACTTCCGCTTTCCGCTTACCAGTCCGACGACCAGGCCGCCGTGAAGGAGATTCGGGTCCGCAATGCGCTGATCGTCTCCTGCATGCACCGGGCCGGCTACACCGGCTTCCGCGGGGACGGCCTTCAGGAGGCACGCCCCCCGGACAACGCCACCGCGCTGCCCGCCGGCGCCTGGGGGTACCTCGGGGCCGAGATCGCCGGCGTCCAGGGGTTCCACGCACCCCGGACGGCCGGTCCCGGCCCGGGCGCGGAGGCGCCGGCGGCCGGGTCCGGCGAGGCCTACGACAGCGCCCGGATCGACTGCGACCGGCAGACCCTCGAACGGATCGGCGCGCCGCCGGCGCCGGGGGCCGACCTCCTCGGGCGGCTCTTCTCGGACTCCATGACCGCCACCGGACGGGACGGCCGGGTCACGGCGGCGACCGCGCAGTGGGCCGACTGCATGGCGGCTGCGGGCTTCCGGGCCGACGACCCGCGGTCCTTCCCGGAGCCCTACCGTGCCGCGCCGCAGGCCACCCCGGCCGAACTGGCCGCCGCCCGGGCCGACGCCGACTGCACCACCCGCAGCAACCTGGCCGCGATCTGGTTCACCGTCCTGGCGGGCTACCAGCGCCAGCAGATCGACCGCAACGGCCCGGCCCTGAACGCCCACCGCGAGGCCGTCCGCGCCCAGGACGCCAAGCTCACCCGGCTGCTCGCCGAGGGGGACGCCGGGCCGACCCCGTGAACGCCACCGGGCCCCGGACGCCGGGAGGCGTCCGGGGCCCGGTGGGACCGGGACGGATCAGCGGCGGTGGAAGCCGACCGTGTTCGGGGTGGCGTAGTCGCTGCCGTCGTCGATGATCACGATCTTCGGAATGATCCGGGTCTCCTCCTCGGCCGGGCGCCCGGCCGCGGGGGCAGCGCCCGCACCGGCGTCCACCGCCGCCGACGGCGGGGTGGCCGGCCGCGGCGGCACCGGTCCGGTGGCGACCGCGGCGGCGGGGGCCGGGGCGACCCGGCCCGGGGTGACCCGCAGCACCGCCGTGGCGGCCTCGCTCGCGGGCGCCGGGACCGCGTCCTTGCGGAGGTCGGCCCGCGGGTCCGCGACGACCGGCAGCGGGATCTCCCCGGTGTCCGCCTCCGAGTCCACCAGCGGGGCCCGGTCCGCCGGAGCGGCGTCCGCCGGGGCCCCGTCGGCCGGGGCGGCGTCCACGGGCGCGGCGCCGGAGGCGAGCTCCAGCGCGGCGGACTCCAGCACGGCGGACTCCAGCGCCGCGGGCTCGATCGCGCCGACCGCCGCGCCCGTGAGCGAGGCCAGCGTCGCCTTGATGTGGTCGAGGTGCTGCTGCACCGTCTCCAGCTTGGTCGCGTACTCGCGCTGCTCGCGCTCGCTGACCGCGTTGATCCGCTCGGCCTCCCGGCGGGCCTGCTCGATCAGCTGGTCCGCCCGGGCCTGCGCCTCGGCGTCGCTCTGCTTGATCTGGCCGAGCACCGTCTCGCGGAACTGCTCGGCCTCCTTGACCCGCCGCTCGGCGGTGGCGGAGACCGCCGCGTCCTCGGCGTCGGCCTCGGCCTGGGCCTCGGCGAACATCTCGTCGGCCTTGCGGCGCAGCTCGGCCAGCTTGGCCTCGGCCCGCTCGGAGGCCTCGGCGGCCGCGACCCGGACCTTGGCGGCGTGCGCCGTGGCGGCGTCCCGGACGGACCGGACCTCGCGGTCGGTCTCGGCCCGGACGGTCTCCGCCTCGGCCCGGGTGCGCTCGTCGGTGCGGCGGGCGGCGGCGTCGGCCTCGGTGCGGGTGGTGGCCGCGTACTCCTTGGCGGCGCGGTCGAGCGCCTGGCCGGCCTCGTAGACCTCGTCGCGGAGGTCCTCGGCGAACCGCTCGGCCTTGTCGCGGACGGCGCGGGCCTCGTTCTCCGCCATCCTGGCCAGACCGGCGGCCTCGTCGCTCAGCACCTGGTAGTCGGGCTCGGGGGCGTCGGCGGCGGCCTGCTGGATCTCGGCCAGCCGGCGCTCCATCTCCCGGATTCCGGCGCCGAGTACGCTCAGCCGTTCCCACGCCTCGTCGCGCTGCGCGGTGAACGCGGCCAGGGCTCGGTCGACCTGCTCCGGCGCGTAACCGCGCCGGGCAACGGTGAAGCCGTACTGGGGGACGGCGTCGCTCATGGGCTCTTCCCCTCGTGTCGCGGGCTGCGGAGCCCATGATCGGACGGATCGGTCTGCCCGGGAACCCGGTGGGGGAACCCGGTCGGAATTCGGGCGTCGGGCGGATCGGAACAGGTCGAGGATGGACGCTTGCGACCATCCTCTTGACCTATTTTGCGCGGATGTGGACGAAACCCCAACGAGGCACCGCCGCACCGGTACGCCGAAGGGGCCGTTCCGGGCACCGGAACGACCCCCTGCCACCTGCGCGGATCCGGCACGGCCTGCTAGAGCAGGCCGTCCCAGAACTGCTCCAGCAGCACGGCCCACCAGGTGTCCGCGGACTGCAGCGCAGCCGGGTCGATCGCGGCCAGCTGGGCCTGGAAGTCGGTCGTCCAGCGACCGGCCTGGTCCGGGGTCAGCCCGTACCGCAGCCGCCACATCCGGCCCAGCAGGGCCAGGGAGCGGACGAACTCCGGTACACCCGTGTTGACGAACCGGGGGGGCTCGCCGGTTCCTTCCAGGTCCACCGCGACCACGTGCGCCGTGCCGTACTGCACACAGAGCTGCCGGCCGTAGTCGTTGCCGAGCACCAGGTAGCCGCCGAAGTCCGGACCGCCCGCCAGACCGCGCTCGGCGGCCAGCTCGGCGAGCGTCGGGATCGGCCGGCCCTCCTGGGCCTGCGCCCAGAAGAACGGTCCGAACTCGCGCGGCAGCCCCGACCACATCAGCGTCTGCGCCACCGGCTCGGGCACGCCCTGGCGGGCCACCGCGCGCTGCTCGAAGCGGAACACGTTCGGGCCGAAGGCCTGGCCGAGCTCCTGGGCGAGCTGCTGCGGCGCGAGCGGCGGCAGCGGCGGGACGGTGCCCGGGGCGGGCAGCGGCACCCGGAACGGGCGGACCCGCTGCGGACCGGAGGCCAGCTGGTGCAGCTCGTCCAGGTGGTCGAGCAGCTGGGCCATGCCGGCCTGCCGGGAGTGGTGGTCGCGGCCGTAGTCGGCGGTGTGGGTGAGCCGGACGTTCGGCCAGGACGCGGCGATCATCCGGTTGCAGTACCCGCCGGGCAGGTCGCAGGACTCCAGCTCGGTGTACAGCTCCAGCACCTGCTCCGGCGGCACGTTGAGCCGCCGAAGGTCCTGGAGGATCTTCCATTCCGGGTGCGGGGTGCCGGGCTCGCTGCGGTGCAGCAGCTTCTGCTCCGAGCCGTCCGGGCCCCGGTAGCTGAGCGCGGCGAAGTAGCCCGGGCCGACGGCGGGCACGCCGGGCGGCACCGGGGCGCCCTGCGGCGGCCCGGGGACGGGCGCCGGCGGCGCTGCCGGGACCGGGACCGGGGCCGGGGCGGCGGCCGGAGCCGGGGCGCCGGGTCCGGCCGGGCCGCCGGGGTAGCCGTAGCCGGCACCCGGCGCGCCGGTGGGCACGCCGGCCCCGGGCGGCGGCGGGACGGCGGGGCCGCCGGACGGCGGGGTGCCCGGGTCGGCGGGGGCGCCGCCGAGCAGCGCCGGGTCGATCGCGCCCGCGAGCTGGGTGCGCTCGTACGCCACCCCGCCGCCCGGGGCCGGGGCCGGGG
>NZ_JBHVTL010000012.1:205417-245658 GCF_042884635.1 Kitasatospora sp. NPDC058115 | reverse complement strand
GGTCCGGGGCGGGTGCCCCGGACCGGCTGCTGCGGGTCCGGTCGCTGCGGGTCCGGCTGCTGCGGGTCCGGCCCGGGTCAGGCGTCGAGGACGCCGCCCGCGCGCCGGACGACCGGCGCCTCGGTGGACCACGGGAAGTTGATCCAGTCGTCGGTCCGCTTCCACACGTACTCGCACTGCACGAGGCTGTGCGACTTCTCGTAGATGACGGCCGAACGCACGTCGGCGACGTGGCCGAGGCAGAAGTCGCGCACCAGCTTCAGGGTCTTTCCCGTGTCGGCGACGTCGTCGGCGATCAGGACCTTCTTGTCGGTGAAATCGATCGCCTCGGGAACGGGCGCCAGCATCACGGGCATGTCGAGGGTCGTGCCCACCCCCGTGTAGAACTCGACATTCACCAGGTGAATGTTCTTGCAGTCCAGCGCGTAGGCCAGACCCCCGGCCACGAACACCCCGCCACGGGCGATGCTCAGGATGAGATCGGGCTCGAACCCGTCATCCGCCACCGCCTGCGCCAGTTCGCGCACCGCCCGACCGAACGTCGGATAATCCAGGACTTCACGTACATCGCTCACCCGCACATTCTCCACGGTCATCGGCCCGTGGACGAACACCGCACCGGACGGCACGGCCCTCCGGCCCGGACCGGCCCCCACGACCACAGGAAATTCTTCGGCCGCGACCGCCTGAAATGAGGGTGTCCCACCGTACGGGGACGAAGATTCTTTCGTCCTGCCCCGTCGGACCGCCCCGGCGCGGTCTCCGCCCGGCGGCGTTACCCTCGGCGGTATGGAAGCCTCGGACGCCCGTGCCCCGGAACACCCCGCCGGCTCCGCGGAGCTCCCGGAGCTCGCGGACCTCGCGGGACTGGTGGGGATGCTGGAGCGGCGCGGCGTGGTGGTGCTCAGCGGAGCGGGACTGTCCACCGAGTCCGGCATCCCCGACTACCGGGGTGCCACCGGCCTCCGCCGCACCGGAACGCCGATGACCTACCAGGAGTTCACCGGCGGCGAGGCCGCCCGCCGCCGCTACTGGGCGCGCAGCCACACCGGCTGGCCCGCCTTCGCCCGGGCCCGCCCGAACGCCGGGCACCGCGCCGTGGAGCTGCTGCGCCGCTCGGGGCACATCGGGGCGGTCATCACCCAGAACGTCGACGGACTCCACCACGCGGCGGGCACCCACGGGGCGGTGGAGCTGCACGGCGGACTCGACCGGGTCGTCTGCCTCGACTGCCGCCGCATCAGCCCACGGTCCGAACTCGACGGGCGCCTGGAGGAGTTGAACCGGGGATTCCGCAGGCCCGACGCCGTGCTGCGCCCCGACGGTGACGCCCAGCTGCCGCCCGAGCTGGTGGACGGCTTCCGCGTCGCACCGTGCGCGGACTGCGGCGGCGTGCTCAAGCCCGACGTGGTGTTCTTCGGCGAGAACGTGCCCGCCGCCCGGGTCGAGCACTGCTACGACCTGGTCGACGCCGCCGGCTCCCTGGTGGTCCTCGGTTCCTCGCTCACCGTCCTCTCCGGCCTGCGCTTCGTGCGCCGCGCCGCCCGCGCGCGACTGCCCGTCGCCATCGTCAACCAGGGCCCCACCCGCGGCGACGACCTCGCCGCCCTCCGCCTCGACCTCCCGCTGGGGCCGGCCCTCACCGAGGCCGCCCGGCTGCTCGGCGCCCACTGAGCCGATCGCCCGGCCCGTCCCCCGGGTGACACCGTTCCGTCGAAGGTGTGGTTTCCGCTCCCGATCGTTGCCCCACCACTCCTCCGCTCCCTAGCGTGCGTCGGAGTCCGGACGGGGCGGCGTGCCCCGTCACCGGGCGCGAGCGAGGGAGCAGGACATGCCGGCCGAAGTGAGGAACCAGAAGTTCACCATGCTCTTCGACTGGTTCGACCAGGGCGGCGACGGCATGCTCACGCAGGACGATCTCCGGGCGATGGGCGAGCTCTTCGCCGCGCTGGCCGCGGAGGACGACCAGGAGAACGCCTCGGCGATGCGGGAGGCCTTCGGGGAGTGGTGGCGGGTGCTGCTGGCGCACGGGGACGCCGACGGGGACGGGAGGATCGACCGCGCGGAGTTCCTCGCCGTGATGGAGGCGAACGTCACCGCCCCGGAGCACTTCGAGAAGGCGGTGCTGGCGATCGCGGACGCCCTGATGCGCGCGCTGGACACCAACCGGGACGGCGTGCTGAGCAAGGACGAGTACGTGCGCATGTACAGCGCCCTGGGAATCCCGCCCGAGCACTCGGGGGACGCCTTCCGGCGGCTCGACCGGAACGGCGACGGGTCGATCAGTCACGAGGAATTCCGTACGGCCATCACCGAGTTCTACCTGAGCGCCGACGAGAACGCCCCGGGGAACTGGCTGATCGGCCCCATCCGGCCGGAGGCCTGAATCCCGCTCAGGCCGTGAACCAGCGCTCCACGGCCGCCCGCAGACCGGCGAGTTCGGCCGGGCCCGGGCGGGGCGAGCCGCAGGCCCAGGCGACGTAGCCGTCGGGACGGACCAGCAGGCCGGTGAGGCCGGCCGGGCCGCCGCTCGCGAGGACGGCGTCGACGGCGTCCGGGGCCTTCGCCAGTTCCGCCGAAGGCGACCGGTCCTCGGTCAGATCGATCAGCAACGGGCGTGCGGTACGGGCGAGTTCCGCCAGCCTTGAGGTTCCGGCGGAGGTAGTCAGTTCCAGCTCCGGTGCGAAGCGGCCGACCGCGGGGTGGGGATCGGTGAGGCCCATGTCGTAGCGCACGTCCGTGCCCGCGGTGAGGTCGGCGAGGTGCTGGACGACCTCCTTGCGGGTGAGCAGCTCGGTGAAGAGTTCGCGCAGGGCGGTGATGTCGCTGCCCGGCGCGGTGAGCGCGGACTGCGCCTCGGCGTTGAGCACCATCCGGCGGGCGGCCCGACGGCGCTCGGTGTCGTAGCTGTCGAGCAGGCCGGGCGGGGCGGTGTCGCGCAGCGCGGCGGCGAGCTTCCAGCCGAGGTTGGCGGCGTCCTGCAGGCCGAGGTTCAGCCCGGGGCCGCCGCCCGCGGTGTAGACGTGGGCGGCGTCGCCGACCAGGAAGACCCGGCGGTCGCGGAACCGGTCGGCGACCCGGGTGTTGCCGCCGGTCAGCCGTCGCAGCACGTGGGGGCCCGCGCCCTCCGGCGGGCCGAGCGGCAGATCGACGCCGAGGACCCGGCGGACGCTCGCCGCCAGCTCGGCCAGCGTCATCGGCTCGTCCGTCGCGGCCTGGTCCCACTCGGTGGTGCTCACCAGCGGCGGGCCGCCCGGCAGCGGCGCGTAGGAGAAGCCGCCCCGTTCGGTGCGCAGCGGTAGGAAGGGCAGGACCGGTCCGTGACCGGGGACGGTGAGGGCCCCGCTGACCGGGTCGACCCAGTCGGCCGGGACGGTGGCGTGGGCGGTGCGGTTGGTGCGGCGGTCGTGGCTGACCCCGGGGAAGCCGATGCCGGAGAGCTTGCGGATCACGCTGCGCGCGCCGTCCGCGCCGGCCACGTAGCGGGCGCGCAGCCGCCGGTCGCCGTCGGGGCCGGTGACGTCGAGGGTGACCGCCTCCTCGTCCTGGGCGACGGCGGTGACCCGGTGACCGCGCCGCAGGTCGACGCCGAGGCTGCGGGCGCGCTCCTCCAGGACCTCGACGATGCGCTGCTGGGTGGCGGCCAGGCCGAAGACCGGGCTGTCGTCCAGCAGGCCGAGGTCGAGGCCCATGGCGGCGAACATGAAGTAGGCGGAGTTCGGCCGCGGGGGCTCCGGGCTGCCGCCGAACGGTTCGTACAGGCCGCGGTGGTCGGCCAGGCGCACCACCTGGCCGAGCAGGCCGTTGGCCTTGGGTTCGGTGCTGGGCCGCGTGAGCTGCTCCAGCACGATCGGGCGCAGGCCGGCCAGGCTCAGTTCGCAGGCCAGCATCAGCCCGTTCGGGCCGCCTCCCACGATGATCACGTCGGCTGTCACGGTGATGTCTCCTCGGTACGGACGGGAACGGGTGGCACCGCGAGCGGATCGGTCTCCGTCGCCCGCTGCGGAACGGGCAGGCCGGCGGCGATCTGCTCGAAGACCCTGGTCAGGAGCTCGCCCAGCGGCACGGGTTGCGCGGCGCGCAGGCTGTGCTCGACGGCCACCGCGCCGGCGGCCGCGACCACGGCGGCGACCAGCTTCGGATGCACATCGCGCTCGGCGTCGGCGCCGGTGCGCCGCGCCACGGCCTCGGCCAGCTCCTGCTGGACGGCGGCATTGGCTTTGACGATCTCACCGGCCAGCGCGGGCTCGGCCAGCATCAGCCGCACCCCTTCGCGCCAACGGTCGGCCTGCGGACCGGAGTCGACCGGTCCGGAGGCGCCCGGACCGCCGGCGCCCGGCGGCGCGAACCGGCCCAGGACGGCGTGCAGCAGCGCGTCCCACAGCGCCTCGCCGGCCGGGCGGGCGAGCAGGTCCTCCGCGACCCCCCGCATCCGCTCCACGTGGCTGGCGGCGATCGCCTCGGCCTTGCCGGTGAAGTAGTTGCGGAAGGTGCGGACGGAGACGCCGGCCTCGGCCGCGATCTGATCGACCGTCACCGCGTCCCAGCCGTGCAGGACGCAGAGCCTGATCGCCGCCCGGCTGAGGGCGACCCGGGTCTCCCGCTTCTTGCGCTCACGGAGTCCCGGCTGCCCGGCGGTGCGGGCCTCGTCTGCAGGTGCCATGCGAGCAGCCTAGGAAAAACTTGCCGCCACGGCAATGTTTCCGTGGCGGCAAAATTTTTCGGATCCCGGCCCGCCCTCGCCCGAGCGGCCCGCCGGGCTCAGCGGGGCGCGCGGCCGGCCGGGAGGACGTTCGCGCACAGGCAGTCCGCCGCCGGCCGGTGGTGCGGCGCGGCATCCCCCCGGGCCCGGCGTGCGCGATCGCGGTGCGCGCCCTCGACGACCGCCCGGTGGACGGCGCGGGCCAGCCTGGCGCCCCACCGGGAGCGCGGGCCGCCGAAGGGATCGGCCTCCTGGTCGCCGTCGGGCGCGCGAACGGCCACGCAGACCGCGTCGGAGGGGGTGCCGGAACAGTCGTACCCGGCGTCCAGGAGGGCCTGGACCTTGGCCTCGGTCGCGGTCGCGAGCAGGTTGACGAGACCCGCGTCGGTCACCGGCGCCGGGACGACGGCGAGGATGTTGATCGTGCCGGGAACGTACCCGGCGGGCGCCGGAACAGCGGGCACGGCGGCCCCGGGCAGGGCGCCGGGCAGCACGGCGGGCAGCACGGCGGGCGGCGCGGCGGCCCAGGTCGGCACGCCGATGCCGGTCGTCACCACGGCGAGGGCGCCGCCGTCCTCGCCAAAGGTGCAGTCGTCGACCTCGGCGGCGGTCATCAGGCCCACGCCCGGGCCGCGCAGCCCCTCGGCCCGCGCCAGCTCCGCCAGGTGCCGGTCCGGATCCAGCCGGTCGTAGCCGGCCCGGACCTGGGCGTTCACCACCCAGCCGCGCTCGCCGATACCGCCGCCCAGCACCCCGCTGCTGACCATCCGCCACCCCGGGCCGGCCTCCCACACCAGCAGGTGGCGGCAGGAGCCGTCCTCCGTCCTCGCGCCGCGCCGCACGACGGGCAGCCGGCCCTCCGGCGCCGCCCCGGTCACCGGCTCTCGCTCCGGTCGCCCTCGGCGCGCCGCCCGATCAGGGCCTCCAGGCCGTCGAGGATGCGCTCCAGGCCGAAGTCCAGCGCCTGGTCATGGCCGTCCTGCGCGGTCAGGGCCGCCGCGAGGGCGGGGAAGCGGTCGGCGTGCCGGTGCACCAGGGGGCCGAGGAGGGCCAGGAACTCCGCCTCGGGCGGGCTGTCCGGGCGCGCCGCGCGGGACTGCTCGGCGATGCCCCGGACGTGCCCGGCCAGCAGTACGGCGGCGTCCATCCGCTCGGGGCCGGTCAGCCGGTGGCCGTCCAGGGCCGCGACCACCCCCTCCAGCCAGCCGAGTTCCCTGGGGCCCATGACGCGCGGTCCGACGGTGGCGTCGAGCAGCCACGGGTGCCGGCTGAAGGAGGACTCCAACTGCCTGGCCCAGGCGATGAGCTGCTCCCGCCAGCCGAGACCGTCCAGCGCCGCGGGCGGCTCGTCGACCGCGGCCTCCACCATCAGCGCGACCAGCTCCGCCTTCCCGGGCACATAGCGGTAGAGCGACATCTTGGTGAAGTCGAGCAGCCCGGCCACCTTCTGCATCGAGACGGCGCCCAGGCCCTCGGCGTCCGCGATCTCGATGCCCGCCGCGGCGATCCGCGCCAGGCTCAGCGCGGGCTTCGGCCCCCGGGACGGCCTGGCGGGCGGCCCCCAGAGCAGCCGCACCGCCGCGTTCGCTTCCTCGCCCATTCCCGCTCCGTCCGGTGTCCCCGGCCGCCCCTTGCGGGGCGGGCCAACTGTGTCTACCGTACACAGCAATGAACAGTGTCCATCGGACACAGTTAAGGGCGACCCCGGATGGAGCGGTCCGCATGAGCACGAAGGTCCTGATCTCGGGCGCGAGCATCGCCGGCCCCGCGCTGGCCCACTGGCTGGGCCGGTACGGCTTCGAGACCACCGTCGTCGAACTGGCCCCCGCCCTGCGCGGCGGCGGCCAGCCGGTCGACTTCCGCGGCGCGACCCACCTGACCGTGCTGGAGCGGATGGGCGTGCTCGACGAGCTCCGCGCGCTCGGCACCGGCGGCAGCCCGATGACCTTCGTCGACCCGCACGGCCGCCGGCTCCTCCACCTGCCCGCCGACTTCGCCGGCGGGGAGGTGGAGGTCCCGCGCGGGGAGCTCGCCCAGGTGCTCCACCGGCACAGCCTCCCGCGCACCGAGTACCTCTTCGGCGACTCGGTCACCGCCCTGGAGCAGACCCCCTCCGGCGTCCGGGTGGCCTTCCGGCACGGCGCCCCGCGCGCGTTCGACCTCGTGATCGGCGCCGACGGGCTGCACTCCAACGTCCGCCGGCTCGCCTTCGGCCCGGAGGAGCGCTACGTCCGCCACCTCGGCTACTACGCCGCCACCTGGCAGCTGCCCAACTACCTGGACCTGCCGCCCGGTTCGGTCGGCCTGAACGTCCCCGGCCGGCTCGCCTCGGTCGGCGCCGACCACCGCGACCCGGCCCGGGCCGGGGCCTTCCTCCTCTTCGCCTCGCCCGAACTCCGGTACGACCGCCACGACACGGCGCAGCAGAAGGCCCTGCTCCGGGACGCCTTCACGGGCCTCGGCTGGGAGGTGCCCCGGCTGCTGGAGAGCCTGGAGCAGGCCCCCGAGCTGTACTTCGACTCGATCAGCCGGGCCGACGTCCCGGCCTGGTCCACCGGCCGGATCGCCCTGCTGGGCGACGCCGCCTGCGGGGCCACCATCGGCGGGATGGGCACCGGGACCGCCGTGGTGGCGGCGTACGTCCTGGCCGGCGAGCTGGCCCGGGCCCGCGGCGACCACCGCACCGCCTTCGCCCGCTACGAGCGGATCCTGCGCGGGTACGCCCGGGGCTGCCAGAAGGGCGGCGACCGCACCGGCCCGTTCCTGGCGCCCGGCACCGCGACCGGGCTGCGGGTGCGCAACGGGCTGCTGAACCGCCGCTGGGTGCTGAACAGGATGCTGGAGCTGGGCAAGCGGATCAGCGGCCTCGACCTGCCGGACTACCCGGCCGAGCTGTCCGGCGCCCGGGGGGCCTGATCCCCCCGCGGCCTCCGCGTTCCGCCGCCCGGCCCGGCGGGGCGCGGCGCCGCGCCCCGCCGGGCGGCCGGTCAGAGCTTGCGGGCCGCGTGCACCTCGTTGAGGTGGATGAGCACGTCGTAGGCCCGGCCGACGGCGAGCCGCGGCATCGGGTCGCTGATGAACACCGAGCCGGCGTCGTAGGTGGGGCGGCTGACGTCCAGCCACTCGCGGGCCGCCTCGGGCACGGTGCGCAGGTCGACGTAGTAGTCGCGGTGGCGGACCCGGTCGAGGGTGTACTCGTTCATGTCCGGTGTGGCCGGCGGAACCGTGACGGACTTCCAGCCACCGGTCAGCACCGCGTCGTTGGTGAGGAAGGACCCGCGGTCGAAGGTGAAGCCGATGGCCACGTAGCCGCTGCCGTAGGCGTCGCGCAGGTGGGAGCCCTGCGGCTCGGGGTAGAGGAAGGGATCGCTGGAGAGGTACCCGGCGTGCCCGTTGTGCGCCGACAGCAGGACCTTGCCGCCGGTGCGGCGCTGCCACCAGGCGGTGTTGTCGGCCATGGCCCGGTCGCGCAGCTGCTCCGCGGCGGAGACGGAGTTCGGGTCGGCCATGTCGAGGGTGGCGAAGGCGAAGGTCTGGGCGATGTTGCGGGCGTGCTGCACCGCCCACTCGTACGCGTCGTCGCCGGGGGTGCCGCTCGCGGTGACCAGGTCGAGCGCCTGCTGGGCCCGGGCGGCGTTCTCCCGGCGCTCGGCGAGCGGCCGGCCGAGGTGGGCGATGATGTCGTCCAGGGGCCGCAGGCCGGCGTAGAGCCCGTCGAGCTGCGGCACGGCGTCCGGCCTGGCCTGCCGGACGTAGGAGACGACCCGCTCGAAGACGGCGTCGCCGAGCTTCGGCGCGCCGATGTCGTCGCCCAGGAAGTGGACCGGGCGCTGCGGGTGGCTGCGGTTGTACGCGCGCATCCAGGAGATCAGGTCGGCGAACTCCTCCCGCTCCCAGGGGCTGCCGCCCAGGGCGTCCTTGACGATCTGCCGCGCGTCGCCGGGGCCGCCCTGGACGTACGCGTCGATCAGCAGTCCGCTGGTCCAGCTCGTCTCCAGGGCGAAGGTCGTGAAGCCCTTCTCCTCGACGAGGTGGCGGAAGAGCCGCTGCTTCATCGCGAAGAACTCGTGGGAGCCGTGGGTCGCCTCGCCGAGGCCGACCACCCGGGCGTCGCCGATCATCGTGGCCAGTGCGCGGAGGTCGGTGGTGCGGCCGCCGGGTTCGGTGGTCCGCAGCGGCTGGGCCACTCGGTCCAGGGCGCGGACGGCCGCCGCCGCCCGGCTGTCCGCCGTGACCGCCGTCTCCGCCGGGGCGGCGACCGCCGTCACCGGGGCCAGCACGGCCACGGCCGCCACGGCCGCCGTCGCCGCCAGCAGTCCCCGCCGCCCGATCCGCTTGCTCGCTGCCATCGCTCCGACCACTCCTCGACTCGTAGGTCCCGGGGAACTCCCCGGTGAGTTGATCATCACGGTGGCGACGGCGGCGGCGCGCTGGGGACGGCCTCCGACTTCCCTGGGGGAAGCCCCCCGGCCGGATTCGGTGGCCGGCCCCCCGCCCGGCGGGGGCCCGCCGTCCGTTACCGGGCCCGCAGCGCCCGTTCGCACTCCCGGCAACGCTGCTCGGCGAGCGCCGGCGGGTACCACGGCTCGCCCAGCCCCGGCCGGAAGTGCGCGTGCTCCATGTCCGCGGTGTCGCGCCCGCACAGGGTGCGCGGCAGCGGGTCCTCCGGCACGTCCGGGTCCGCCCCGGCGGCGTGCACGGCCGCCACGGCGGGCTCGACCCCGTCGGGGCCGAGCGCCCGGGCGGGTTCCAGCTCGTAGAGCACGACGATCGAGGCCATGGCACGAGGATCGTCCGCCCCGGCCGCAGGGACACCCCGGGTGGGCTGTTCGTGGGCCCTCGGCCGCCACGGGGGCACCCGGCCCTGCCCCGCGGCACAACGGCCGAAACCGGGACCAAGCGCCCGACCGGCCCGGGACCTCCGGTCCTCGATCGGGTCCCGGTGGTCCGATCCGCCGCTCCCCCGTCCGGGAGCAGTGTGGTGATCACGGCACGCGGTGGCCGGCCGGCGGGGTGTCACCCGTTCGGTCCAGCCGCGTTGCCGTCGCAGGGACCGTTGGCGAGCGTGGGCGAGGTCCGCCCCGGCGCGCGGGCGGCTGTTCACCGATCGAAGGAGTGCACGTGTACTGGAGCAGCGGGAACTACGAAGCGTTCGCCAGGCCGCGCAAGCCCGAGCGGGCCGACCGGGCGAGCGCCTGGTTCGTCGGCGCGGGGCTGGCGTCGCTCGCGGGTGCGGCGTTCCTGGTACGCGATGCGCAGATGCCCGGCGAGCGGATCACCGTCCTGGAGCGGCTGCGGCTGCCCGGTGGCGCGCTGGACGGCATCAAGGAGCCGGAGAAGGGCTTCGTGGTGCGCGGCGGCCGGGAGCTGGAGGACCACATGGAGTGCCTGTGGGACCTCTTCCGCTCGGTGCCCTCGCTGGAGGTCGAGGGTGCCTCGGTGCTCGACGAGTTCTACTGGCTGAACAAGGACGACCCGAACTTCTCCCTCCAGCGGGTCACCGAGCAGCGGGGCAGGGACGCCCGCACCGACGGCCTGTTCGCGCTGAACGACCGGGCGCAGAAGGACCTGGTGCGGATCTTCCTCGCCACCCGCGAGGAGGTCGAGGGCAAGCGGATCGACGAGGTCTTCGGCCGCGACTTCCTGGACAGCAACTTCTGGCTGTACTGGCGGACCATGTTCGCCTTCGAGGAGTGGCACGGCGCCCTGGAGATGAAGCTCTACCTGCACCGCTTCGTCCACCACGTCGGCGGCCTGCCGGACCTCTCCGCGCTGAAGTTCACCAAGTACAACCAGTACGAGTCGATGGTGCTGCCGCTGACCCGCTGGCTGATGGACCAGGGCGTGACCTTCCGCTACGAGACCGAGGTCACCGACATCGACTTCGACCTCACGCCCGGGCACAAGCGGGCCACCCGGATCCACTGGACCGAGGCCGGCAAGCCCGGCGGCGTCGAACTCGGCGAGGACGACCTGGTGTTCACCACCATCGGCTCGCTCACCGAGAACTCCGACAACGGCGACCAGCACACCCCGGCCCGGCTGAACGAGGGCCCGGCCCCGGCCTGGGACCTGTGGCGGCGGATCGCCGCCAAGGACCCGGAGTTCGGCCACCCCGAGGTGTTCTGCGGCAACATCCCGCAGAGCAAGTGGGAGTCGGCCACCGTCACCACCCTGGACCCGCGCATCCCCCGCTACATCCAGCAGGTCGCCAAGCGCGACCCGTTCAGCGGCGGCGTGGTCACCGGCGGCATCGTCACCGCCCGGGACTCCTCCTGGCTGCTGAGCTGGACGGTCAACCGCCAGCCGCACTTCAAGCAGCAGCCGGCCGACCAGATCGTGGTCTGGCTGTACTCGCTGTTCGTCGACCGGCCGGGCGACTTCGTCCGCAAGCCGATGCAGGACTGCACCGGCGAGGAGATCACCCAGGAGTGGCTGTACCACCTGGGCGTCCCCGAGGCGGAGATCCCCGAGCTGGCCGCCGGGGCCGCGCGCTGCGTGCCGGTGATGATGCCCTACGTCACCTCGTTCTTCCTGCCGCGCAAGGCCGGCGACCGGCCGCAGGTGGTGCCGGACGGCGCGGTGAACTTCGCGTTCATCGGCCAGTTCGCGGAGACCGGGCGGGACTGCATCTTCACCACCGAGTACTCGGTGCGCACCGGCATGGAGGCCGCCTACCGGCTGCTGGACGTCGAGCGCGGGGTGCCCGAGGTGTTCAACTCGACCTACGACGTGCGCAAGCTGCTCGCGGCGACCAGCCGGCTGCGCGACGGCGCCGAACTGAGCCTGCCCGGCCCGGAGTTCCTGCGCAAGCGGCTGCTCCACCGGATGGAGGCGACGGAGGTCGGCGCGCTGCTGGAGGAGTTCGGGCTGATCGACGAAGGACGGTAGCGGCGCACCACGGACCCGGCGGGTCCGCGGACCGGGAGTGGTCCGCGAACCCGCCGGGTCCGTGCCGCGGGCGGCGGTCAGTAGTAGTGGCGTCGTCCGCCGACGGCGTGGCCGAGGGCACCGGCGACCCACAGCACGAGGCCGATCAGGACGAGGACGATGCCGATGGTCCACAGCACCGAGATGCCGGTGACGAAGCCGATGATGAGCAGTATGACGCCGAGGACGATCACGGATGCCTCCCGGTGGATGCGGACGGGCGGGGCCTCGGAGGGCCGGTGACCTGCCGCTCTCCGGCCGGGCCCCGGCGCTGCGTGTACCACCCTTCCCGGCGGGCAAACCCGGTCGGCACGCGCGGTCCGGCAACGTCCCGGGGCCGCGCTACGCGCGCCGGCCGCCCGGCGCCGAGGCGTCGGTGAACAGCGCACGCCGGTCCTCCTCCGTCAGCCCGCCCCACACTCCGTACGGCTCCCGGGTGGCGAGCGCGTACCGGCGGCACGGCACCCGCACCGGGCAGCGCGCGCAGACCGACTTGGCGTGCTGCTCGCGTTCCTTCGCGGCGGCGCCGCGCTCGTTGACCGGGTGGAAGAAGATGCTGCTGTCGACGGTGCGGCAGGCTCCCTCCAGCTGCCAGTTCCAGTGCTGCTCAACGGCTCCGGGAAGGCGGGAGATGTCGGTCACGGCGGCCCTTTCCTGGCGCGGGACGGTGGTCGGTGTCGCCCGCCGTCTAACCCCGATCCCGGGCTTCATGCCGGGCGGCGGCGGGTTTCCGGCCGGAGCGGCGGGGCAGCCGCCGGACCATGGACCAGTCGCAGGCACCCGTGCTGGAGGCCCTCGCGGCCCACCACGCCAATCCGCTCACCACCTTCGCGCCGCCCGGCCACAAACAGGGCCGCGGCGCCGATCCGCGCACCCTGGCCACGCTCGGCGCGGACGTCTTCCGCTCGGACGTGCTCGCCACCGGCGGTCTGGACGACCGCACCGCCTCGCGCGGCATCCTGGAGCACGCGCAGGCCCTGATGGCCGAGGCCGTCGGCGCCGACCGCACGTTCTTCTCCACCTGCGGCAGCTCGCTGTCCGTGAAGTCCGCGATGCTCGCCGTCGCGGGCCCGCACGAGGAGCTGCTGGTCGGCCGGGACGCCCACAAGTCCGTGGTCGCCGGCCTCGTCCTCGCCGGGATCCGCCCGGTCTGGGTGGACCCGCAGTGGGACGCGGAGCGGCACCTGGCGCACCCGCCGTCCGCGGCGTCCTTCCGCGCCGCGTTCGCCGAGCACCCGGACGCCCGCGGCGCCCTGGTCACCTCCCCCACCCCCTACGGGACGTGCGCCGACCTCGCGGCCGTCGCCGAGGTGTGCCACGCGGCGGGCCGGCCGCTGATCGTCGACGAGGCGTGGGGCGCCCACCTGCCCTTCCACCCCCGGCTGCCCACCTGGGCGATGGACGCGGGCGCGGACGTCTGCGTCACCTCCGTCCACAAGATGGGCTCGGCGCTGGAGCAGAGCTCGGTCTTCCACCTGCGCGGGGACCTGGTCGACCCGGCGGTCCTCAAGCAGCGCGAGGACCTGCTCGGCACCACCAGTCCCTCCACCCTGGTCCACGCGGCCCTGGACGGCTGGCGCCGCCAGATGGTCCAGCACGGGCGCGCCCTCTACGACCGGGCGCTCGACCTCGCCGGCGAGGTCCGCGCGCGGATCGCGGCGCTGGACGGCCCGCACGTGCACGGGCGGGAGGACTTCTGCGGAGAGGGGCTCGCCGCCGACCTCGATCCCCTCCAGGTGATCGTCGACATCTCCGCCCTCGGCACCACCGGCTACCGGGCCGGGGACTGGCTGCGCTCGCACCACCAGCTGAGCCTGCACCTGTGCGACCACCGCCGGATCAGCGCCCAGCTGACCCACGCCGACGACGCCGCCACCGCCGACGCCCTGCTCGCCGGGCTCTGCGAACTCGTCGCGGCGGCGGCCGACCTGCGGCCCGCCCCGGAGGTCCACGTGCCCGGGCCCGGCCGGCTGCGCCTGGAGCAGGTCCTGCTGCCGCGCGACGCGTTCTTCGGCCCGACCGAGCAGGTGCCGATCGGGAAGGCGCCGGGCCGGATCGCCGCCGAGATGCTCACGCCCTACCCGCCGGGGATCCCGGCCGCCCTGCCCGGCGAGCGGCTCGACGAGGACGTCGTGGAGTACCTGCGCAGCGGGCGGGCCGCCGGGATGCTGGTGCCGGACTCGGCGGACCCCGCGCTGGAGAGCCTGCGGGTGACCGCCGGGAACGGCGGGCGCTGACCCGGCGGCTCTCCGCCCGGGGGGCGCCTCAGGCGGAGAGCAGGTCGCTGATGCAGCGGTCCCAGTCGATGCGGCCGGACTCCGAGCCGACCGGCACCGCCCGGCCGGTCGCCCGCAGGAAGCGGGCCAGCGGGCGCGTGGGGGCGTTCAGCAGCGCCACCCCGGACAGGCCGCCCAGGGCAATGAACACGTGCTCGCCGGTGCCGCTGGGCTCGATGTGGACGTCGCCCTCGCCCACCGGGCCGCGCAGCCCGGCCGCGAGCAGGTCGCGGGCCACCACCCAGACGGCCCCCTCCTCGGCGCCGAAGTCCAGGTGGACGGCGAACGGATCGGCGCTCTCGTAGCGGCACTCGACGTCCAGGTCCCGCCCCTGCGCCTCACCGGTGATCAGACGCATCCTCAGCTGTGCCGCCACCTTCTCCGACATCGACCTCGCCCTCCCTCGAACCGTCCCGGAACGTTGTGGGCACCGTCTGCCCCGGCGGGCCCCGGTCATGCCACGGAATCGGCACGTGTGCCACCCGGCGGGCAGGCGAACCCCGGCGGCCCGGGCGGAGCCGGCCGGTAACGGAGGGTACGCCCCGGTACCGCACGATTCGCCCGCCGCGCAGCGGGCAAGGAAGGCGTATGGAAGACACGCGCAACCGTGAGGTGGACGCCGCGGTCGACCGGGCCGACGCGCGGCGGGTGACGGACGAGCTGCGGGCGGCGGTGGCGGAGCCCCGCACCGCCGCGCTGGTACTGACCCGGCGGGTGCGCGCCGCGCACCGGGGCCGGGCCTGGGCGGTGCTGGGGCATCCCTCGTGGGACGCCTACGCCATGGCCGAACTCGGTGTCCCACGGCCCACGGCCTACCGCCTGCTCGACCTCGCGGCCACCGCCGCGGTGATCGAGGAGACCGTGGCCCGTGAGGCCGGGCCCTCGCTCGCCCACGCCTGGGACACCTGGGCGGTGCTGGACGTGGGGGCGGTGGTGGACCTGCGCGGCCGGCTGGCCGAACTGGCCGACCTGCTCGCCGAGCGCCTGGGCCGGCTGCGCGCGGAGGCCGGCGGGGAGCCCCGGGAGCCCGCCCGGGTGGCCGCCGCCGTCGCCGACGCCGTCGCCGAGCTCCGGGAGAGCCCGGACGTCCCGCCCGCCGACCTGCGCAGCGTCCCCGGGCCCGACGGCATCGAGGTGGAGGCCTGGCGCACCGTGGTCGCCGAGGGGCTGGGCGTCCAGAAGCGGCTGCGGGGCGGCTACCGGGAGCTGGGCCTGCTGGCCCTGCGCGTGGCGCCGGGCTACGTCTCGGACCACGACGCCGAGACGGTGCTGCACCTGCTCGGCGAGGAGATCGGCAGCACCTGTGACGAACTGCTGGCCTGCCGCCGCTACGCCCTGACCGGCGACGCCCGCGCGGTCGAGGGGCTGTAGCCGGAGGAGCGACGGGCGGCGGGCCGGCGCCCCGGGCGCGGTCAGTCGCCGCGCCGCAGCCGCGCGGCGTCGACCTCGGCCCAGATCGTCTTGCCCTGGCTGTGCGGCTCCGCGCCCCAACGGTCGGCCGTGCGCTCCACGATGAACAGGCCGTGCCCGCCGGGCATCGACGGGTCGTGCGGCCGTCGCGGGGTGGGCATGACCGGGCTGCGGTCGCTGACCTCGACCCGCAGCCGGGCGCCGGTGATCTCCAGGACCATCTCCAGCGGGCCGTCACCGTGCAGCATCGCGTTGGCGACCAACTCCGCCGCCAGCAGCACCACGTCCTCGGCGGCCTCGTCGCGGGGCCCGGGCACGGCGGCGGGCGGGAACCAGTCCGCGAGCGCCCGGACGGTGAAGGTCCTGGCGTGGGCGACCGGCTTGGGGAGTCCGGCCAGCGTCAGCCGCCTGCGTTGGCCGCCCGGCGGCGTCACGGGTCGGGCCTGCTGGGGTTCTCCGTCCAGGGTTCCCCGGCTCAGCGTCATTGGAGGGCACCCTTTCGGATCGACGGCGTTTCCGCATGGTCGGTTTCCCGGCGGTTCCGGAATTATGCCTGCCACCGGATCCGGACGGCGCCCCGTGGGCGCCCGTCCGGATCCGGCGTGCCGGCCGAGTCGGCCCGGGCCCCGGCTCATCCCGCCAGGGCCGCGTCGACCGACTCGTGAATGGCGAAGACCGTTCGCGCCCCGGTCAGGTCGAGGACCCGCATCACCGTGGCCGGAACGGCGGCGAGCCGCAGCTCCAGTCCCTCCCGCTCCGCCGCGAGGCGGGTGCGCAGCAGGACGTTCAACCCCGAGGAGTCGCAGAAGCCCACGCCGTGCAGGTCGACCACCACGGCCGCGGGCCGCTGGGCGACCAGGTCCGCGAGGGCCTCGGCGGCCGGCGCCAGCGTCTCGACGTCGAGGTCCCCGGCCAGTGTGCAGACCATCGCCCCGTCGGGCCCGGAGCGGGTTTCCACCACCAGCTCGGGACGGGGTTGGGAGGCCGCCAGCACAGTCTCTCCCCGGTCGTTGTCGGATGGCATCATCGTCGTTCCCCTCCATGTCCGTGCCTTCCGACCTTACGGAGGTCACGCCCGTCGGCCAAGTGAGGGGTGGTCGTACGGGGCCCTCGCGCCCCGGTGAGCCGCACCGCGCGCACCGCGTGGCACGCTCAGGCGGCCTCCAGGCCCTGGCGCAGATGTCGAAGCGTCCGGCTGAGGAGCCGGGAGACGTGCATCTGCGACAGGCCGAGCCGGGCGCCGATCTGGGACTGCGTCATGTCCTCGCAGAAGCGCATGGACAGGATCAGCCGCTCCCGTTCGGGCAGCGTGGCGATCAGCGGCTTGAGCGCGACCAGGTCCTCGACCAGGGCGAGTTCGCGGTCGTCCTCGCCGAGGTGGTCGCCCAGCGGGCCGGGGCCCTCGCCCTCGTCGCCACCGCCGCCGTCCAGCGAGCCCGCGGTGTGGGCGTTGGCCGCGGTCAGGCCCTCGACCACCTCCTCGGGGGGAATCCCGAGGTGCTCGGCCAGCTCGGCCACGGTCGGCGCGCGGTCCAGCCGCTGCGCGAGGCGTTCCTGGGCCCTGGCCAGCGTGATGCGCAGTTCCTGGAGGCGGCGCGGGACGTGCACGGCCCAGGTGGTGTCCCGGAAGTGCCGCCGGATCTCGCCGAGGACGGTCGGCAGCGCGAACGTGGTGAACTCCACACCGAGCTCGGGGTCGAAGCGGTCGATCGCCTTGATCAGCCCGAGCGCGCCGACCTGGAGGAGGTCCTCCTTCGGTTCGCGGTGCGAGTCGAAGCGGCGGATCGCGAACCGTACCAGCGAGAGGTTCATCTCGACCAGCGTGGAGCGGACGTAGGAATACTCCCGGGTGCCCTCCTCCAGGGTCGCCAGACGGCGCAGCAGCACCTTGGTCAGTTCCCGGGCGTCCGCGGGCGCCACTTCCCGGGGGTCCTCGACCACCGCCAGCTCGGGCGGCAGCAGGTCCCGTAGTCCGGTCGCGGTCGAAGCAGCGGCGGAGGCGAGCAGTTCACCGGTGGGGGCCACCATGGGAATCCTTCCGTCGTGTCGGTACGGCTCTGCCCCGCTACCCCGGACGCGGAAAAGGATGCAGTTGCCGTCTGTGAAGGTTTCATGGAGACGGCCGGCGGTGTCCGGAAGGGCGGGACCCTGGAAAGGTTGCCTCGGGCATCAACAGTTTTCAACCGCGGGTAAGGGCTGGGGTAGCCTCCGGGGCGGTACACACCACGCCCGGGGACCGGTCCGACGGCCCGTGCTCGCGGCGTCCAGGATCGGAGGCGAGCGTTCGATGGCCGGCCCCACGACCTTCCAAGGACCCCCGCGGGGGCCCCAGCCCGAACCGGACCGAGGGCCCGACAGCGCGCGCGTGGGCGAGCCCGAGCTGAGGCTGCTCCTCGCCGGACTGACCGCGGTGCGCGACGGCGACTTCGGCACCGAACTGCCGGACGACGCCGACGGCCTGCTGGGCGAGATCGCCACGGTGTTCAACGGCATGGTGGACCAGCTGTCCCGGTTCACCTCCGAGGTGACCCGGGTCGCCCGGGAGGTCGGCACCGAGGGCCGGCTCGGCGGCCAGGCCCAGGTGGACGGCGTCTCCGGCTCCTGGGCGGACCTCACCGACTCGGTCAACGCGATGGCGGGCAACCTCACCACCCAGGTCCGCGACATCGCCCAGGTGGCCACCGCGGTGGCCAAGGGCGACCTCTCGCAGACGATCACCGTCGACGCCCGGGGCGAGATCCTGGAGCTGAAGAACACCGTCAACACGATGGTCGACCAGCTGTCCGCGTTCGCCGGCGAGGTGACCCGGGTGGCCCGCGAGGTCGGCACCGAGGGCATCCTCGGCGGCCAGGCCGACGTGAAGGGCGTCTCCGGGACCTGGCGCGACCTCACCGACTCGGTGAACTTCATGGCCGGCAACCTCACCGGCCAGGTCCGGGCGATCGCCCAGGTGGCCACGGCGGTGGCCGGCGGCGACCTGTCGCAGAAGATCACCGTCAACGCGCGCGGCGAGATCCTGGAGCTGAAGGAGACCATCAACACGATGGTCGACCAGCTCAGCTCCTTCGCCGACGAGGTGACCCGGGTGGCCCGCGAGGTCGGCTCCGAGGGCCGGCTCGGCGGCCAGGCCCAGGTGGAGGGCGTCTCCGGGACGTGGAAGCGGCTGACCGAGAACGTCAACCGCCTGGCCGGCAACCTCACCCGGCAGGTCCGCGCGATCGCCGAGGTCACCAGCGCCGTCGCGGCCGGCGACCTCACCCGCTCGATCACCGTGGACGCCTCCGGCGAGGTCGCCGACCTCAAGGACAACGTCAACTTCATGGTCCAGTCGCTGCGCGAGACCACCCGCGCCAACGAGGAGCAGGACTGGCTGAAGACCAACCTCGCCCGCTTCTCGGCGCTGATGCAGGGCCGGCGCGACCTCGTGGTCGTCGCCGAGTCCGTGATGGACGAGCTCGCCCCGCTGGTCGCCGCGCAGTGCGGCGCCTTCTACCTCGCCGAGGAGGGCCCCGAGGGGACGGTGCTGCAGCTCGTCGGCTCCTACGCGTTCCCCGACGGCGAGCGCCCCACCCGCTTCCGGCTGGGCGAGTCGTTCGTCGGCCAGGCGGCGCGCAGCCGGCGGACGATCACCGTCGACTCGCTGCCGGCCGGCTACCTGGCCGCCTCCTCCGGGCTCGGCCGCACCGGCTCGCTGTCCCTGGTGGTGCTGCCGATCGTGGTCGAGGAGCAGGTCCTCGGCGTCATCGAACTGGCCTCCGTCCAGCCGTTCACCCAGGTCCACCGGGACTTCCTCGACCAGCTGATGGAGACCATCGGCGTCAACGTCAACACCATCATCGCCAACGCCAGGACCGACGAACTGCTCGGCGAGTCCCAGCGGCTGACCGCCGAACTCCAGGCCCGCTCCGAGGAGTTGCAGGCACGCCAGGAGGAGCTCCAGGCCTCCAACGCGGAGCTGGAGGAGAAGGCCGAGCTGCTCGCCGCGCAGAACCGCGACATCGAGGCCAAGAACCTGCAGATCGAGCAGGCCCGCCAGGAGCTGGAGGACCGCGCCCACCAGGTCTCGCTCGCCTCGACGTACAAGTCGGAGTTCCTGGCCAACATGAGCCACGAGCTGCGCACCCCGCTCAACAGCCTGCTCATCCTGGCCCAGCTGCTCGCCCAGAACCCCACCCGCAACCTGACCGCCAAGCAGGTCGAGTACGCCGGCATCATCCACTCGGCCGGCTCCGACCTGCTCCAGCTGATCAACGACATCCTCGACCTGTCCAAGGTCGAGGCGGGCAAGATGGACGTCAACGTCGAGGCCGTGCCGCTGCGCGCGCTGCTCGACTACGTCGAGGCCACCTTCCGCCCGATGACCGGGCAGAAGAACCTCGCCTTCGCCGTCCAGACGGTCGACGGCGTGCCCGCCGAACTCGCCACCGACGACTACCGGTTGCGCCAGGTGCTGCGCAACCTGCTGTCCAACGCGGTCAAGTTCACCGAGCAGGGCCGGATCGAGCTGCGGATCGAACCGGCCGCCGCGGCCGAACTCCCGGACGGCATGCGGCGCGACGGCGGCGCGGTGCTCGCCTTCCGGGTGAGCGACACCGGCATCGGCATCGCACCGCAGCACCTGGAGACCGTGTTCGGCGCCTTCCAGCAGGCCGACGGCACCACCAGCCGCAAGTACGGCGGCACCGGTCTCGGCCTGTCGATCAGCCGCGAGATCGCCTACCTGCTCGGCGGCGCGATCACCGTCGAGAGCACCCTCGGCCGGGGCAGCACCTTCACCCTCTACCTCCCCGCCGCCCGGCCCGGGGCGGCGGCCGGCGCCGACGGCGGTGCGCGCAGGGCCCTGGCCGGCGCCCCGGAGCCGGCCGGGGACGAGGAGCGCGGCGGCCGGCCGGCCGCCGACGGACCGCGCCGGCTGCTCGTGGTGGAGGGGCGCCCCAACGGCCTGCTGTCGCTGGTGGCGGAGAACGCCGTGGCCGACCTGGCCCGCTACGCCGGTGCGCAGCGCCAGGTGGAGATCGTCACCGCGGTCGGCGCCCAGGAGGCCGCCACCGCGCTGGCCACCTCCGCGTGCCACTGCGTCGTCCTGGAGCTCGACCTGCCCGACGGCACCGCCCCGAGGCTCCTGGAGGAGATGGAGCGCGACCCGGCGCTGCACGCCGTCCCCGTGCTGGCGCACCACAACCGGGGCGTCGGCGCCCAGGACGAGCACACCGTGCGCCGGGACGCCGGCCGCCCGCTGGAGTTCCTGTCCAGCCTGGACGAGCTGCGCGAGCGCGTCGCGCTGCACATGAGCGCCGACCGGCCCGGGGCGGTGCTGCCGCTGGTGCGCGGCGCCGAGCGCGACACCTCCTGGAGCCCGCAGGCCGACCCGGTGCTGGCCGGCCGCACCGCGCTGGTGGTCGACGACGACGACCGCAACCTCTACGCGCTCACCAGCATCCTGGAACTGCACGGCCTGCGGGTGCTCCAGGCGGAGAACGGCCGGGCGGCGCTGGAGGCGCTGGCCGCCCACCCGGGGATCGACGTCATCCTGATGGACGTGATGATGCCCGAGATGGACGGGTACACGGCCACTGCGGCGATCCGCGCGATGCCCGAGCACGAGGGGCTGCCGATCATCGCCGTGACCGCGAAGGCCATGATCGGCGACCGGGAGAAGAGCCTGGCCTCGGGGGCCAGCGACTACATCACCAAGCCGGTCGAGCCGGCCGAGGTGATGGCCCGGATCAAGCACCACCTCTCCCGGTAGCCCCCGCCACCGGCCCCGAACCCGAGGAGTCACCACCGTGCAGCAGCCGCAGGACCTCCCGACCACGGGTCTTCCCGCGCCGTCCGAGGGCGCGCCGCGGGTCGGGCCCCAGCGCGGGCCCGCCCCTGACGGCGCGGCGTCCGGCGCGCCGTCCGCCGGGGAGGTGGCGACGCGCGGCGAGGCGGCGACGCGCGGCGAGGCGACCGCGGTCGGCCGGCTCGCCGGCACGGTGGAGCGGCTGCGGCTGGAGCTCGAACGGGCCCAGGCCCACTCGGCGGGCCGGGCGGTGGTGGAGATGGGCGTCGGCGTGCTGGTCGAACGGCTGCGCTGCGGGCCCACGGAGGCCGCCGGGCAGCTGGAGAGCCTCGCCGAGCAGGCCGGGGTGTCGGCCCTGGCGCTCGCCGCCGACCTGGTCAACCAGGCCGCCGCGGACCAGATATCGGCACTCGCCCGGGCGTTCGTCGAGGGGGCCGCGGTGCCCCCGGACGAGCCGGACGAACCGGTGGCGGTCCGGCTGCGCAGCACCGAGGCGGACGCCCTGGCGGGCGGGGACGCCGCGGCGGCCGCCCGGGCCATGCTGGACCACGCGCTGCGCCCGCTCGGCGTGACCGCCGTCGCGGTCTGGGCGGCCCACCCCGACCTCTCGCTGTCGCTGGCCGGGAGCGCCGGCTTCCACGAGGAGGAGGCCCGCCGCTGGCGCCACGTGCCGCCGGGCGTGCCCACTCCGGCCCGCCGCGCCCTGGACGAGCGGGCGGCGGTCGGCTACCCGACCCTCGCCGAGGCCTCGTTGCCCTCGGTCGGCCAGCACGAGATCCGCGGCGGCCGACTGGCCGTCCCGGCGGGCAAGGGCGGGCGGCTGATCGGGGTCCTGGAGCTCTGCTGGCCCGAGCAACTGCCGGAGCTGTCCCAGCCGTTGCAGCGGCAGTTCGAGGCACTCGCCGAGGTGGCCGCCGCCACCCTGGAGTCCGCGGGCGGGCGGGAGCCGCGCGTGCCGGAGGCCGTCGACGCACAGTTCGACGAGCTGCGGCAGCTGACCGACGGCCTGCTCGACCCGTGCATGGTGCTGCGGGTGGCGCCCGACGGCGACGACCTGCCGCCGCCCTTCGTGATCCGGCACGTCAACCCGGCCTTCGTCGACTTCGCGGGCCGGCCCACCGGGGCGATCGCCGGCGCCCGGCTGCTGGAGGCGTACCCGCTGGCCGCCGAACCGGGCGGGCTGGCCGAGAAGGTCGAGCACGTCTTCGCCACCGGCGAGCCGTTCCGCACCCCCGACCTGCGGCTGGCCGCCCTGGTCGACGGGGTCCCGCTGGTCACCCGGGCGCAGGTGAGCGTCAGCCGCCACGGCAGCCACGTCGCGGTGGTCTGGCGGCTGGACGACGGCACCCCGCGGGTGGCCCGGCTGCTCCAGCACGCGCAGCGGCTGGGCCGGATCGGCGGCTTCGAGGAGGACCTGCGCACCCGCCGGATCGCCTGGAACGACACCCTGTACGAGCTGCACGGGCTGCCGTCCACCGCGCCGCCGATCGCGCTCGACCAGCTCCCCGACCACGCCCACCCCGACGACCGGCACGCCCTCGGGCGGTTCCTGCGCACCCTGCTGCACCACCACCGCCCGGCGTCCACCGCCTTCCGGCTGCAGCGCCCGGACGGCGTCACCCGGCACATCCGGGTCGTCGCGGAGCCGGTGCACGAGCCGGGCAGCGGGCTGCGCACCGTGCGCGGCGCCTACCAGGACATCTCCGCCCAGCACTGGACGGAGGTCGCGCTCGCCGCCACCCGGGACCAGCTCGCCCAGAGCGAGCAGCAGGCGGCCGAGCGCAGTCGGCTCGCCCTGCAGCTCCAGCACGCGATCATGCCGCCGGCGCGCGGCCCGCTGGACCTGCCGGACCTGCGGGTGGGCGTGCGCTACCGGCCGGCCGAGAAGGGCCACCTGGTCGGCGGCGACTGGTACGACGCCCTGCCGCTGCCCTCGGGGGACGTCCTGCTGTGCGTGGGCGACGTCGCCGGCCACGGCATCGAGGCCGCCACCGGGATGGTCGCGCTGCGCAACGCGCTGCGGGGGCTGGCCGCCACCGGCGCCGGGCCGGCCCAGCTGCTGGGCTGGCTGAACAGCGTGACCCACCACCTGACCGACAACGTCACCGCCACCGCCGTCTGCGGCCTCTACCGGCCGGGGGCGCGGCGGCTGCGCTGGGCGCGCGCGGGCCACCCGCCGCCGGTGCTGCTGCGCCAGGGGCGGGCGACCACGCTGCCGCAGCTGGGCGGCATCCTGCTCGGCGCCGTCGACCAGGCGGACTACGAGGAGGGCGAGCTGGTGCTGGAACCGGGCGACCAGCTGGTGATGTACACCGACGGGCTCATCGAGCGCCGCGACGAGTCCTTCCAGGCCTCGCTGGCGGGCCTGATGGCCCTCGCCGAGCAGGCCGGCGGAGCCTCGTCCGGCGGCGCGGACGGCCTGGAGGAGCACCTGGACCACCTGCTGCGCTACAGCAACGCCGACACCGACGACGACACCTGCCTGGTCGGGATCGCCGTCCGCTGAGGCGGATCCGTCGGGGTGCGGGGGCCGTGGATCACCGGGCCGCTGCTCCCCCGCCACGGAGGACGGGAGTGCGGGCGCGCGGCAGCGGACCTTCCCGACCGGCCACGCCCGTGATCCCGCCGTCCGCGTGCGCGGCACCGCCCACCTCGGCCACGAGCGCCCCGGCCGGAGCAACCGCTGCGGCGTCGTCGACGGCCGGACTGCGGTCGGTCCCGCGCCGCCGACCGGCGGGCCGTCGCGTCGTCCCGTCGGGGTGACACGCCGGCCCGCCGGGCGCGCGGGGTCAGTAGCGCAGGACGGCGGCGATCCGTCCGGCGTCGGACAGGGTGCCGTCGGGCACGAAGCTGACCTGGCCGCCGGTGTCGAGGGTGCGTTCGACCACCTCGTCGACGATGTCCTCGCGCGCGCCGGACTCCTCGGCCGAGGCAGGCACCAGGTGCTCGCCGTCGTCGCGCACGGTGGTGCGGAAGTTCTCCTCGACCACCAGCCGGCCGAGCCGGCCGTCACCGGCGGCCCGCCAGACCTCGTCCAGGCCGGCGGCGAAGGTCTGGCGGCCGCGCGCGGCGTCGAGCTGGGCGAGCGCCTCGGTGGTCTCGCGCTCGGCCTGCGCGCGCACGGCGGGCTCGACCACCTTGCGGACCGTCTCGGCGTCCGCCTGGGCGAGACCGCCGTGCGGGAGCTGCTCGGTGGCCTCCTTGGCGATCGGGCCGACGGCGTCCAGCAGGGCGAGCGCGGCGGCCTCGCCGGTCACGTAGAGCGGGCGGCGCTCGGCCGCGAGCAGCTTGCCGACCTCGGTGTCGGCCTGCCGGAGGAAGGTCTTGGTCTCCTCGTCGCGGAAGGTGCTGGGCGTGTCGCCGATCCGCTCCTGCCGCTCGGGGTCGGGGTTGTCGAAGACCCGCACCAGCGGGAAGCCGTGGTCGTGGTCCTCGGTGACCCGTTCCTGGTCGCCGCCCCACAGCACCACCCGGTCGGCGGCGACCGCGAGCACCCAGTAGGGGCGTTCGGCGGCCTGGGCGGCGACCAGGTTGCGGGTGAGGTAGGTGTCCGACAGCACCACCCGGGCGGGCGCGGTGCGCCCGAGCGACCAGACCTGGTGCTCGCCGGGGGCGGCGAGGATCGCCAGGCCGTCCTCGGCGTGCACCAGGTCGACCTCGGCGAGGGCCCGGTCGAGCTGCTCCAGCACGTCGATCCGGTCCGCGCGGGAGACCTCGGGATCGGCCTGGACCTTCTCCTTGGCCTCGGCCAGCAGGTTGCGCAGCCGGACCGGGTCCTGGGCGTTGTCCGGCTCCCGGCGGTGCGTGGGCATCAGGATGGACACCGCCGGGTACGGCCTCGGCCGGCGCAGCTCGGCGAGGACGGCGGGGCTGAGGGCACGCTGCATGGAGACCCTTTCCGAAGGCGGCTCGGCCTTCTTTGCGTGAACACGCTTGGCCCGGGACTGCTCCCGAATGTCCGTAATGTCCTCAATGTACCGACATGCCACCCTGCCCGCCGCCCGCCGGCCGGCGCTCGTCCGTCGGCGCTCGTCACTCGTCACTCGATCCAGACCAGCACCCCGTGCCGCCGGGTCGCCACCGCCCGCAGGAAGTCCGCGAGGGCCCGGTACTCCGCCGTCACCAGGTGCAGCGAGTCCTCCTCCGCCCACAGGCCCTGCGGATACACCCGCGCCCCGGCGAGGTCCGCCGCCGTGACGCCCTCGGTCAGCCGCCCCGGGTCGAGCCCGGCCAGCACCCCGGCAGCGAGCCGGACCCGCTCCGGGGTGATCAGGGACGGCGGCCCGTGGCCCCAGTCGTCCGCCCCCGGCAGCTCCCCCTCGCCGTGCACCAGGTCGACCGGGAA
This sequence comes from Kitasatospora sp. NPDC058115, assembly GCF_042884635.1. Lineage (NCBI taxonomy): Bacteria > Bacillati > Actinomycetota > Actinomycetes > Kitasatosporales > Streptomycetaceae > Kitasatospora > Kitasatospora sp. NPDC058115. Next base: position 220,210 of record NZ_JBHVTL010000012.1, on the reverse strand, counting down.
CTCCCGGCGGCGGAGCAGGAAGTCCAGCGCCTGCCACGCCCTGCCGGTCTCGTGCAGCCGCGCCCATCCGCCGCCCGCCCGCGCCCCGTCCGCCGCCCCGTCCAGCTCCTCGACGAACTCCAGCGCCCACTCCGGCTCCCGGAGGGCCCGCTCCAACTCCCCCGCGCTGAGCCGGAGGTACCGCCCGATCATGCTCATGGCCGGAGCCTAGGCCGGGCCACCGACAGCGCCGGGCGAGGGCTTCCGCGGCCGGCGGGCTCAGGCGGGGTGACCGGCCTCGATGCCGGCGACATCACGGAAGGACAGCACCGCGGCGGCACCGGCCGGCGGGGCCTCCACCGCCACCGGGGCCAGCAGCAGGCCGGTGTGGTCGCCCCAGTCGGCGCAGTCCAGCACCCGGCCGACGAACCAGGCGGGCGCCTCCGCGAGCACCGGCACCCCGTACGGCCCGTGGTACCACTCCACGCCGGCGAACTTGTCGGTGTCGTCACCGCTGCGGCCGCCGAACAGCGCGGCCAGCCCGTGGCCGTACGGCAGCAGGTGGACGCCCAGCGCGTCGGCCGCCAGGGCCGTGTCATGGGTGTGGTTCGCCTTGGACATCCACACCACGAACCGTACCGGGTCGATCGAGCACTGCCCCGCGAAGCCGACCAGGCACCCCGCCGGCGGCGGCCCCGGTGCGGTGACCACGTACACCGGGTAGTCCAGCAGGGCCGTGAACCTGTCGAAGTCGCCCATGCCTCCAGCCTAGGAACGGGGCCGCCGGTTCGCACCCTCCCCTCCCCCTCCCCCGGGCCGGCGTGCCCCGGACCGTACAGGGCTTGCCTGACGGTGCACAGGACGGCTCCGGACCGTGCCGACCGGCGCCCGGGGGGTCATGCTGGAGTCAGCCGGCCGGAACGCCCCCGATCGCGACCCGGCCGCCCGCATCCCCTCTGCTCCACGAGCACGACCGAAAGGCCGTCATGCCCTTCATCACCCTTTCCGACGGTTCCCAGAAGTTCTACAAGGACTGGGGCACGGGACGGCCCGTCGTCCTGTCGCACGGCTGGCCGCTGAACGCCGACGCCTGGGAGGGCCAGGCCGTGGCCCTCGCCTCGGCCGGCTTCCGGGTCATCGCCCACGACCGGCGCGGCCACGGCCGCTCCACCCAGACGTGGGACGGCAACCACATGGACCAGTACGCCGACGACCTGGCCGAGCTGATGGACCAGCTCGACCTGACCGACGCGGTGCTGGTCGGCCACTCCACCGGCGGCGGCGAGGTCGCCCGCTACCTGGGCCGGCACGGCAGCTCCCGGGTGCGCAAGGCCGTGCTGCTGGGCGCCGTCCCGCCGCTGATGCTGCGCACCGACGCCAACCCCGAGGGCACCCCGCTCTCGGCCTTCGACGGCATCCGCGCCGGTGTCGCCGCCGACCGCTCGCAGTTCTACTACGACCTGAGCGAGGCCTTCTACGGCTTCAACCGCCCGGGCGCGGAGGTCTCCGAGGGCAAGCGCCGCGAGTTCTGGCTGCAGGGCATGCAGGCCGGCCTGAAGGGTGCGCTGGACTGCATCGAGGCGTTCTCGGAGACCGACTTCACCGAGGACCTCAAGAAGATCGACGTCCCGGTCCTGGTCGCGCACGGCGACGACGACCAGATCGTCCCGATCGCCGCCTCCGCCGAGAAGGCCGTCAAGCTGCTCCCCCAGGGCACCCTGAAGGTCTACCCGGGCGCGCCGCACGGCCTGGTCGGCGCCTACGAGGCCGCGTTCACCAAGGACCTCGTGGAGTTCGCCGCCTCCTGACCGTCCGTCCCGGTCCCGGGCCCCGGCCGTCCGGCGTTCTCAGCGCCGCCGCACGGCCGGGGCCCGCGCGTCAGCGGCCCGACAGCCGTTCGGCCAGGGCCCGCACGGCCTCGGAGCCGGCCGCCGTCGCCACCCGGTCGAGCAGCCCCAGCACCGCCGCGTACTCGCCGCGGGTCAGCGTCACCGGGGCGCCCCCGGTGGCCAGGCCCGCGCGGATCGCGGCCTCGGCGCCCTCGACCGCCGGGCCGGGGCCCGGCCCGGTCGACAGGGAGCCGGTCTGGATCACCCGGCCCGCGATGTGCACCGTGCCCGCGATGCTGTTGGAGACCTCCATCGCGACTGCCCCTTCCGTCCACCGGACTTCCTCGGCCGCATCCCGGGCCGATTGTCAGTGCCTGATGGTAGGACACCGCACATGCCTACCAACCCCACCCCCATCGAACCGACGTCCACCGAGCTGAACGGCTTCGTCGTCCGCGCCAAGGCCGCGACCTACGCGGGCGGCGGCGGCCGGGTGGCGCCGGTCCGCACGAGCTCGCACGACCTGGAGTACCGCGAGGGCGAACTCGTCTACCGGGACAGCTACTTCGGCGGCACCGACTTCCTCGGGCAGGAGACCGTGCACCTCGGGGACCGCCCGCTGTGGGGCATGAACTACTACGGCTGCCTGCTCACCGACGGCATCACGGCCTCCGCCGCGGGCGAGACCGTCAAGGCGGCGCTCACCGCCCTCTACGCCGAGGGCCGCTTCCTCGGCGGATTCCGGTACACCGTCGGAGACTTCGGCTACATCGACGAGTCGACCGGGACCGTCGACCGGTTCCGGGGCGTCGAGCACATCCTGACCGCCACCGGCGAGCGCGCCTACGAACTGCGCTACCACGGCGGCCGGATCCTCGACTGAGCCGTGCTCGCGCCGGGGCGTCGCCCGGCACCCCGGCGCGGCATTCCCTACGCTACGGAATGGACATTCCCCCAGGAAAGGGACCAATCATGCCTTCCGTCCTGAACCCGTACATCAACTACACCGGCGACGCCCGGCAGGCCCTGGAGTTCTACCGCGAGGTCTTCGGCGGCGAGTTGAACCTCAACACCTACGGCGACGCCGGCGCCGGACAGGGCCCCGGCGCCGACCGGATCATGCACGGGATGCTGACGACCACCGCCGGCTTCACGCTGATGGCCGCCGACACCCCGCCCGGCATGCCCTACACGCCCGGCAACAACATCTCGGTGTCCGTCAGCGGCGACGACGAGGCCGAACTGCGCGGCTACTGGGAGCAGCTCTCCGCCGACGGCACCGTCCTGGTCCCCATCGAGCGGCAGATGTGGGGCGACGTCTTCGGTATGTGCACCGACCGCTTCGGCATCACCTGGCTGGTCAACATCACCCAGCCCCGCCCCTGAGGAGGCCCGCCCCCGCCGGACCGGCCCGGCGGGGGCGGCTGACAGTGCCGCATGGCACAGTTCCGCCCATGAACCTCACGACCACACTGCACAGTTGGGACGAGTCCGTCGCCCTCTTCGAGCGCCGCGGCCTGCCCCGGGACTCCTACCGGAACCTCTACGAGGAGGAGTACGACGTCCACGCCGGCGACCTCGCGATCGAGGGGCACTTCGACCTCGACGCCGCCGACCTGGAGGGCACCGGCTGCGTCGTCGACGGAAACCTCACCGTCGACGGCGCGATCCTCAACATCGACGACGGCTGCCCCGCCCTGATCGTCCTCGGCGACCTCCGCGCCGACGCCGTCTACCTGGAGGGCGACGCCAAGCTCCTCGTCCGCGGGGACGTCCTGGTCGGCGCCTTCGTCGGCAACATGACCGAGAAGCTGGTGATGATCAACGGTGACCTGCGCGCCCAGGTCACCGTGCTGTCCTCCGAGTTCGGCCCGGACCTGATCGGCGGCACCCTGCACGGCCCGGTGCTGGCGCCCGCGTACCTGGCGGCCGACCTGGCGGCCCCGCCGGCCGCCGCCGCGAGCGTGCTCGTGCCCGAGGTGCTGCGCGTCGAGGGCGAGGACGACGGCGACGCCCTGCGCCACTTCGACACCCCCGGCGTCCACGGGGGCCGCCTGCTGGAGCGCATCGAGGCCGGCCTTCCCGTCACCCTGCCCGCCCCGGAGACGGCGGGGCGCTAGCGGGAGCCGGGCCGGATCGCACCGGCCCGCCCGCAGGCGGCCCCCGTGGACGACGGGGGCCGCCTCGCCCGGAACCGCCGGGCACCGGTGCGATGATGTCCGACATGACGGATGCGGAGGCCCTCGGCGAGGGCGTGGTCCTGGACGCACTGCTGCGCGAGGCGGCCGCCGACCAGGCCGGGGCGCTGTGGCGGCTGACCGGCGCGGAGCGTCAACTGGACGCCAACGTGGTGCGGTTGCGGCCCGGCGCGTCGGTGGCCGAGCACGTCGAACCGGACCTGGACGTGCTGGTGCTCGGGATCGCCGGACAGGGCACGCTGCGGTGCGGCGGCGTCGCGCACGCGCTGGAGCCGGGTGTGCTGCGACTCGTGCCCCACGGCGCGGCGCGCGGCGTGTCGGCGGGACCGGAGGGCGCCGTCTACCTGACGGTCCACCGGCGGCGGCCGGGCATGACCGTCCGGCCCCGCCCCTGACACGCCGCTACCTGCCGAGCCCGGCCAGGTAGCCGAGCACCGTCTCGTGGTCGTCCGGCCGGGCGGTCAGGGCGATGTGGTTGTCCGGCCGGACGAGGACCAGGGCCTCACCGGTGATCCCGTACGCCCGGCGGACCGCGCCGTCGGGGTCGTCGATCGCGACCGGGCGGACGTGGCCGGGTAGTCCGTCCGGCCCGGGCCGGACGCCCGGCCCGAGGCCCAGCAGGGTGAAGTGGTCGCCGGCGAAGCGGTCGAACAGGCGGGCCGGCGCGCCGTCGGGCCCGTGGTAGCGGCTGTCCGGCGCCCGGTCCCCGGCCCGGACGGCCCCGGCCGGGACATCGGCGGCCGGATCCTCCCCGGCCCGGTCGACGGCCAGGCTGCTCCCCCGGTAGCTCACCGCGAGGCCGGTGAGCTCGCCCACCCGCCCGGCCTCGACGCCGGTGCCGGGGGTGCTGATCCCCGCGGTGACGGCCGCCATGCCGGCGCTGGTGACGCCGAGCGTCCAGGCCGCGACCGGCAGCCGCTCCTCCTGGTAGGTGTCCAGCAGTCCCGGGGCGGCGAACCCGCGCAGCACGTGGCCGAGCTTCCAGGCGAGGTTCCAGGCGTCCTGGATCCCGGTGTTCATGCCGAGCCCGCCGGCCGTCGGGTGGACGTGCGCGCAGTCCCCGGCGAGGAGCACCCGTCCCTCGCGGAAGCGCTCGGCCATCCGGACGTTGACCCGCCAGGTGGACAGCCAGGTGGCGTTGCCGAGCCGGAGGTCCGCGCGGCCGGTGTGCAGCGCCGCCAGCCGCTGGAAGCTCTCCAGCGACGGCGCGACCGGCCGGCCGTCGGCGTCCGTCTCGGGGCTCGACTGCAGCTGCCAGCGCCGGGTGCCGGGGAACGGGCAGAGCATGAACGCGCCCCGAGGCCCGAACCACTGGTGCCAGGCGGCCGGGTCCAGCCCCTCGACCTCGACGTCGCCGCAGACCATCACCGGCTCCGGGTCGCCGTCGCCGACGAAGGGGATGCCGAGGAGCTTGCGCACCGTGGAGCGCCCGCCGTCGCAGGCGACCAGGTACTCGGCGGCGATCCGTCCGCCGTCGGCGAGCCGGACCTCCACCCCGGCGCCGTCCTGCCGCAGGTCCACCAGTTCGGTGGCGAGCTCGACCCGCACCCCGTGCTCGGCGAGCCGCTCGCGCAGCAGCCGCTCCACCCGGGTCTGCGGCAGCCACAGGCTCGCCGGGTACGGGGTGGTGCCGGTCGCCCGGGCACCGGCGAACGGCTCCGTCTCGTTGACGAACTCGCCGTCGAAGTACTTGCGGAACGGCAGGTGGGTGCGGCCCGCGGCCGCCAGCCGCTCGCCGAGGCCGAGGTCCGCCAGGACCTCCAGGCTGCGCGGGTTGAGGGTCTTGCCCCGCGAGCCGGCCGGGAAGCGCTCCGCCCGGTCGATCACCCGCACCGCCACGCCCTGCCGGGCCAGTCCGCAGGCCAGGGTCAGTCCGGTCGGTCCCGCCCCCGCGATCACCACGGTCGTCATGTGTCCCGCCCCTTCCGGTCGTCGATACCCCTCCATGGAACAGCAACCGGGTAACCAATGCAACCAAGTAACAAACATTCCTGGGTTATGCTTGGCCCATGGAATCCCCCGAGCACGACACCGACCCGGGCCTGCGCACCCTGAAGAAGCAGCGCACCCGCCAGGCCATCGCCGACACCGCCATCGCCCTCTTCCTCACCCGCGGCTTCGACCAGGTCTCGGTGGCCGAGATCGCCGCCGCCGCCGAGGTCTCCAAGCCGACCCTCTTCCGCTACTTCGCCAGCAAGGAGGAGCTCGTCCTGCACCGCTTCGCCGACCACCTCGGCGAGGCCGGACGGGTGGTGCGGGACCGGCCCGCCGGCGTCACCCCGCTGGACGCGCTGGAGCGCCACCGCCTGGACGGGCTGGCGGACCACGACCCCAGCACCGGCATGACCGCCCACCCCCAGGCGATCGCCTTCCTCCGGCTGGTCTACGAGACCCCCAGCCTCTCCGCCCACCTGGTGGACTACCTCGCCGCCGACAGCCGTGCGCTCACCGAGGCCCTGGACCCGGACGGCGGTATGGCGGCCCGGTTGCTCGCCGCCCAGTACGTGGCCGTCCGCCAGGTGCTCGCCCGCGCCGTCTGGACCCGGCTCGCCGACGGTCAGGACGTCGAGGAGGTCGGCCGGATCGCCGCCGACGAAACGGCCACGGCCTTCGCCCTGCTGCGCGACGGGGCCGCCGCCCTGGGGTTCTGAACCCGTCCGGACCCGAACCGGTGAAGCACATCACGGGTAGGCACTGTCGCTTCGCGGGGCCGTGTTGGGTAGGTTCCTGCCCCCGGGGGAGCGAGACTCCTCGGAAGGGCGGATCCCGCCGTCAACGGTTCCTCCGATCAGAGAGGCACGAGTGATGACTGCACAGGGCTCCACGCACCACCCACCGCAGCGCATCGGCGTGGTCGCCGAGTCGACCGCCGGGGAGACCCGGGTCGCCGCGACACCGTCGACGGTCCGGGGCATCCTCGCCCTGGGCTACCGGGTCGTGGTCGAGTCCGGGGCGGGCGCGGCCTCCGGCTTCACCGACGAGGCCTACACCGAGGCCGGCGCGGAGACCGGCGACGCCTGGGCGGCCGACGTCGTCCTCAAGGTCAACGCCCCCTCGGCCGCCGAGCTGGCCCGGCTGCGCGAGGACGCCACCGTGATCGGGCTGCTCGCCCCGGCGCAGCACCCCGAGCTGCTGGCGGCGCTGGCCGCGCGCCCGGTCACCGCGCTCGCGCTGGACGCGGTGCCGCGGATCTCCCGGGCCCAGTCGATGGACGTGCTCAGCTCGATGGCGAACATCGCCGGCTACCGGGCGGTGATCGAGGCGGCCCACGCGTTCGGGCGGTTCTTCACCGGCCAGGTGACGGCCGCCGGCAAGGTGCCCCCGGCGAAGGTCCTGGTCGCCGGGGCGGGCGTGGCCGGGCTCGCCGCGATCGGCGCCGCCTCCAGCCTGGGAGCCGTGGTCCGCGCCACCGACCCCCGGCCCGAGGTCGCCGACCAGGTCAGGTCGCTGGGCGGCGAGTACCTGGCGGTGGACGTCGCCCAGGAGACGAGCACCGACGGCTACGCCAGGGCGACCTCGGCCGACTACGACCGGGCGGCCGCCGAGCTCTACCACGCACAGGCGCGGGACGTCGACATCGTGGTCACCACCGCGCTGATCCCCGGCCGGCCGGCCCCCCGGCTGCTCACGGCGGCGGACGTGGCGGCGATGAAACCGGGCAGCGTCATCGTCGACATGGCCGCCGCGCAGGGCGGCAACGTCGAGGGCACGGTGGCCGGCCGGACCGTGGTCACCGGCAACGGCGTCACCCTCATCGGCTACACCGACCTCGCCTCCCGGCTGCCGGCCCAGGCCTCGCAGCTGTTCGGCACCAACCTGGTGAACCTGCTGAAGCTGCTGACGCCGGCCAAGGACGGCCGGCTGGTGCTGGACTTCGAGGACGTGGTGCAGCGGGCGGTGACGGTGGCCCGCGCGGGCGAGGTCACCTGGCCGCCGCCGCCCGTGGCCGTCTCCGCCGCACCCGCCCCCGCCCCCGCGGCGCCCGCCGCACCGGCCGGCGCGGGCACGGAGCCCGGGCGGCCCCGGCTCACCCCGGCGGCCCGGTTCGGCCTGATCGGCGCGGGGATGCTGGCGCTGTTCCTGCTGGTCGGCTTCGCTCCGGCGCAACTCGCCCGGAACTTCACGGTGTTCGCGCTCGCCGTGGTGATCGGCTACTACGTGATCGGCAAGGTCCACCACGCGCTGCACACCCCGCTGATGTCGGTCACCAACGCGATCTCCGGGATCGTGGTCATCGGCGCCCTGCTGCAGATCGGGCACGAGCGCACCCTGGTGACCGTGCTGTCCTTCGTGGCGCTGCTGCTGACGAGCGTCAACATCTTCGGCGGCTTCGCCGTCACCCGCCGCATGCTGAGCATGTTCTCGACGTCCCCCGAAAGGCGCTGAGACCGATGACCTCCACAACGGCGGCCCACGCCGCGGACCTCGTCGCCGCCCTGCTGTTCATCCTCAGCCTGGCCGGACTCTCCCAGCACCGCACCTCGCGCGCCGGCGTCGTCTACGGCATCGCCGGGATGGCCCTCGCCCTGGTCGCGACCGTCGTGGTGGCGTCGCGGAGCATCACCGCCGGCGCCGTCGCCCTGATCCTCCTCGCGATGGCGCTGGGCGGCGTGATCGGGCTGTGGCGGGCGCGGCAGGTCGAGATGACGCAGATGCCGGAGCTCATCGCCGTCCTGCACAGCTTCGTCGGCCTGGCCGCGGTGCTGGTCGGCTGGAACAGCTACCTGGAGGTCGAGGCGCACGGCGCGGCCCAGAGCGCCGTCTCCGCCGACCTGCTGACCATCCACCACGCCGAGGTGTTCATCGGCATCTTCATCGGCGCGGTCACCTTCACCGGCTCGATCGTCGCCTTCCTCAAGCTCTCCGGGCGGATCGCCTCGCGCCCGCTGATGCTGCCCGGGAAGAACGCGCTGAACATCGGCGCGCTGGGCGCGTTCGTGGCGCTGACGGTCTGGTTCACGGTCGGCCCGGGCCTCGGCCTGATGATCGCGGTGACGGTGCTCGCCCTCGCGCTCGGCTGGCACCTGGTCGCCTCGATCGGCGGCGGCGACATGCCCGTGGTCGTCTCGATGCTCAACAGCTACTCCGGCTGGGCCGCGGCGGCCGCCGGGTTCCTGCTCGACAACAACCTGCTCATCGTCACCGGCGCGCTGGTCGGCTCCTCGGGTGCCTATCTGTCGTACATCATGTGCCGGGCGATGAACCGCTCCTTCCTGTCCGTCATCGCCGGCGGGTTCGGCATCGAGGCCCCGTCGGGCGGCGGCGGGGAGCAGGGCGAGCACCGGGAGGTGAACGCCGAGGAGGCGGCCCGGCAGCTGGCGCAGGCCAAGTCGGTCGTCATCACGCCCGGGTACGGCATGGCGGTGGCGCAGGCGCAGCACCCGGTCGCCGAGCTCACCCGGCGGCTGCGCGAGCGCGGTGTGGAGGTGCGCTTCGGCGTGCACCCGGTCGCCGGGCGGCTGCCGGGCCACATGAACGTGCTGCTCGCCGAGGCGAGGGTGCCCTACGACATCGTCCTGGAGATGGACGAGATCAACGACGACCTCTCCGCCACCGGCGTCGTCCTGGTCATCGGGGCCAATGACACCGTCAACCCGGCCGCGATGGACGACCCGGCCAGCCCGATCGCCGGCATGCCGGTGCTGCGGGTCTGGGAGGCGGAGCAGGTGATCGTGTTCAAGCGCTCGATGGCCTCCGGCTACGCGGGGGTGCAGAACCCGCTGTTCTTCCGGGAGAACAGCGCGATGCTCTTCGGCGACGCCAAGCAGAGCGTCGAGAACATCCTGCGCGCCCTGGACGCCGGGCTGCCGCAGGGCGCGGGGCAGGCCGCCGACCGGGCCGGGGTGTAGCGCGGGGCGCACGGCCCGCCGGGCGGGGCACCGGCCCGGCGAGCCGTCGGCCGGGGCGCGGTCACGGCCGGCCCGCGGTCACGGCTGGGGCGTGGCGACGGGCAGCGGCGGGCCGGTCAGCAGGGTGCCGTCCTCGCCGAACGGCCGGCCGTTCGGCACGCAGCCGTGCAGTCCCTTGATCTGCTGCATCATCACCGGGGCGGGCGCCCCCGCGCCGGGGCAGTCGACGTGGCCCTGTCCGAGGATGTGTCCGACCTCGTGGTTGACGGCGAGGGCGTGGTACTCCTCGGGCTGTCCGGTGTAGAACTCCGACAGCTCGGTCCAGCGCTTGAGGTTGATGACGACCTGGCGGTTCGCGGCGCAGTTCACCCAGCCGCCGGTGTCCAGCCCGTACTGGCCGCAGATCCGGTCGGTGGAACCGGGGGTGGCGAGGTAGACGGTGAAGTCCACCGGGTCGGCGGCCACCCGCTGGAACGACCAGCCGCCGCCCGCCGCCCAGCCGCGCCGCACGTCGCCGAGGACCTTGTCCACCTCGGCGGCGAACTGGTCCGGCCCGATCTTGAGGCCGTCCTCCGCCCGGACCTTGTAGCGGTAGAGCTTCCCGCCGGTCCCGAACTGCGCGGTGCCGCCGGCGGCCGTCGTGAACGCCAGCGGCTTGGACGACGGCTTCTCGGCGGCCCACGGCTTCCACCACAGCAGGCCCGCCGTCACGGCGGCCACCACCGCCAGCGCGACCGCCGCGTACCCCGTGCGCCCGCCGAGGGCGCCGAGGCCCGGGGCCCTCACCCGGACCGCCGGGCGAGGGCGGCGGGTATCGCCGCGCGGGCGGGCCGCGCGGCGAGGCGGGACGGTGGGAGGGGCAGCAGAACGGTCATGCCAGAAGGGACGTGCCGGACCCGCCCCGCGGTTCACCGGCGCGGCCCACCGGGGCGCCGTGCCGGGCGCGGCTCAGGACGGCCGCGCCCGGCTCAGGACGGCCGCGCGCCGTCCGGGGCGACGGCCGCCCAGTGCGCGGGCAGCTCGATCCGTTCGCCTCCGGCGGCGAACTCCGTGGTGGACAGCGGGAGCTCACCGGAGGCGAGGACGGTCAGACCGGCCGCGCCGAGGAGCTCGCCGAAGGACGCGTCGGCGACCTCGGCCGGGGCCAGGCCGTGGGCGAACACCGGGCGCAGCTTCGGGGGCGGGCCGGCCGGGTCGCGGGCGAGGTCGCCGAGGACGCCCTTGGCCGCCTCGGACAGTTCGACGAGGAAGGCCCGGCCGTGCGTGCCGAGCAGCGTGGCGACCGCCTCGGCGACCGGGGCGCGGTCGGCCGGCTCGCTCTGGTGGATCACGCCGCGCAGGTACACGTTCGCGTCGCCGAGACGCCGGTGCAGCGCCCGCACCGCCGCCGGGTCGGTGGCGTCCAGCCGGAGGTAGGCGGCCCGCTCCCCCGGGTCCGAGCGCCGGGCGAGCTCGACGGCGGCGGCGGACAGGTCGGCGCCGAGGACGCGGGCGAAGCGGCCGGCGAGGAAGCGGGTCTGGGTGCCGTTGCCGCAGCCGAGGTCGACGAGCGGCAGCTCCGGGTCGGCCAGGTAGGGCGCGAACAGGGCGAGGTGGCATTCGGCGGTGAGGGCCGGTTCGGCGTCCCAGATCACCGAGCCCTCGCCCTCGGGCGCGTCGCGCCAGAAGCCCTCCCAGGCGTCCCGGTACCGGTTCGTCACACTCATGGGAGACCTCCCGACCGTCACGGACAGTGCTCTCATCGTACCGCTCCGTCGGTGGTCCCCGTGGCCCGGACGTGTCCTGCGGGCCGTCGGCTGCCGACCCGGGGCCCGCAACGGCGGGCCCGTCGGCCATCGGGTCGGGAGCAATGACCGGACAGGGGTGTGCTCCGGGCCCGAAGTGGCCTTTACTGGAAGTGAACGCATTCGAGCCGGCGGGCGGCGAAGCGTTTTCACCGCCCCCGGCGGCCCACCGGTTTCCACCGGTCGCACCCCGGTAGGAGGTCGTGCCATGAGCCCGCCCTCGCAGGATCAGGCCTTACCTCGTCTGATCGTCGACGGCCCTGACCGGCTCCGCGGCCAGGTGTACGAACTCGACTACGAACCGTTACTGGTCGGCCGGGACTCCGCCTGCCGGCTGCAACTGGTGGACCCGCTGCTCAGCCGGCGCCACGCCGTGGTGTGGTGGGCGGGCGGGCACACCACCGTGGAAGACCTGAGCTCCACCAACGGCACCAAGCTGAACGGCCACCGCGTCCTCGGGCAGCAGATCCTGCGCACCGGGGACGTTCTGAGTTTCGGCCCGCTGGAGGTGCACTACGAGGAGCCGACGGCCGCGGTGACCGAGATCGCCGGGTCGCCGGGCTCCGCCCGCGAGCCGGCGGGCCCGGCCCTGGTCACGGCCGAGGCCCCGGCGGCCTTCGGCGGGCACGCCGGGGCCGCGCGGGATCCCGCCCGGGAGCCACCCCCGAAGCCGGCCGCGCACCCGGTCCCGCAGCCCGTGCACGCGGCGGCGCGGGTGGAGACGGCCCCGCCGGAACGGGGCCGGCCCGAGAAGCCGCCCGCGCCCGCCTGGCCCGGACCGGCCGCCCCGTCCGAGCCGCCCCCGCCGTCGCCCCCGGTCGTGGGGCCGCCCCCGCCGCAGCAGGAGCGGGCGCCCCTGACACCGCTGCCGAGCCTGAACGTCCCGCCCCCGAAGGCCCCCCGGCACGAGGGGACGGCGCAGCCCCCGTTCGACGCCGGTCCGCAGCGGGCGGAGCCGAAGGTCGACGACGTCGGCCGGAACACCTACGACGCGGCCTCCCACTACGACGTCGACCGGCAGATCGCGGAGGGGAACCTCAGCAACATCGGCCGGGACCAGGTCAACTACATCTACCGTGACGACCACCTCGCAGTGGCCCGCCGCGAGACCTTCTTCCGCAAGATGGCCGCCACCCGGCTCTGGGCCCGGCACGTGCTGGTCACGGGCCTGGTGCTCGCCTTGGTCGGCAGCGCCTACCTCGGCTGGGAGGGGGCCAACCCGGACACCCTGGCCGAGCGGATCGGGCACATCGCGCACAACGCCGGCATCGTGATCGGGGTGGCCGGAGTGGTGCTGCTGCTGGTCGGCGGCGCGGTGATGATCCGGGCCGTGATCCGCCAGCGCCGGTACGAGAAGGACGAGGAGCGCCGGCTCAACCCGGACCCGTCGCCGTCCGGCTGAGGCGGCCCGGGTCCCCGGCGAAGGGAGCGTCATGGTCTTCAACATCGGCAGCCAGCAGGGCGGCGTCGTCAACAACGTCGCCGGGAACCAGGTCGTCCACGGCGGCCAGAGCGGCCACCTCACGGCCGGCGGGCAGGACGTGCGGGATCTCGTCGAGGAGCTCCGCGCCGCCGTGGAGCGGGCCCCGCTGCCCGGCGCCGTGGCGCCCGAGGTCCGCTCCGAGCTCGACGCGCTGGACACCGAGGTCGCCCGCCCGGAGCCGGACCGCGAGGAAGTGGCGAGCCGGCTCACCCGGGTCACCCGCCTGCTCAGCTCGGCCGGCGCGCTCGTCGCCGCCGGGACCGGCCTGATCGGGCCGATCTCCGCGCTGGCCGGCTGGCTCGGCACCCTGGGCGGCCCGATCCTCCGGGCCATCGGCGGCTGACCGCCGGGCCCGCGCCGCGTCGTCGTCCCGCCACCCGGCCCACACCGGGTGGCGGGGCGCCGCGGGGCCGGTGACAGTCGGACCATGACACAGACCACGTGGACCGAAGCGAGAATCCTGTTCGCCTCCGCCACCGAGGGCGGGCACGGCGCGGACCAGGGCAAGGCCCGGATCAGCGACCAGGGCTGGGTGGACGTCAAGCAGGACGGCGGGGGCTTCACGTCCTACCCGCCGCAGCAGGTCTTCCGGGTCCTCTGGCTGTCCGATCCGTGGGCCGAGGACCAGTAGCACGAGGGCGCCGGGCGCCGGGCGTGCTGCCCGGGGCCCGGCGCCGGCCGTGGCCGGTGGCCGTCCCGGGGTGGGAGCCGTCCGGGGCAGACGGCCGTCCAGGTGGGTGGCCGTCCGGGGCGTGCCTCAGCCGGTGCCGAGGCGGCGGCCGGTCACCTCGTCCGGGGTGATCCGGACCCACAGGGGGCGGTCGCCGCCCGCCCAGGGCGTCGAGCCGGGGAGCCTGGCCAGCCGCCCTTCCTCCTCCGGGTCGTCGACGTGCTGCGCCGCGCCGAGCATCAACACGCTCCAGCCCTCGGTCAGCCGGTCGTCGATGTGGTCGGCCTGGAAGGAGACCGGCGAGCCGTCCGGCGCCGCGGCGGCGCCCTGGGGCGAGGTGTGGTAGACGATCGTCCGGCCGTCGACGGCGTAGTTCACCGGGTAGACGGCCGGCGCCGGAGTGCCGGGCAGGCCCACCCGGCCGACGCCGTGGGTGCCCACCAGCAGCCAGCACTCCGGCTCCGAGAGGTGCAGCAGCAGCGGCCTCGGCGTTCCCTCCGGCGGCAGCGACTGCCCCGGCGGGGCGTCGGTGCGGTCCTCCAGGAGCTCCGCCCAGGTCATCTTGAGCGCGGCCGCGATCCGGACGAACCCGGCCGGGTCGAAGGCCGGGCCGGCCGCCAGCAGGTACCGGAAGTAGGCGGGCGACATGGCCGCCTGGTGGGCCAGGGAGCTGTCGTCCAGGCCCAGCTCGTCGCGGCGCCCGACGATCCGGCGGGCCACCTCGGTGGGGTCCGCCCGCCGGACGGCTTCGAGGTCGGGGGTGCGGTTCACAGGTCGGCTCCTCGGCTCGCGGTCTCCTCGTTGCGCTCTCCCGTCCGGCCCTCGCGTCCGGCCCTCTCCCGTCGGGCGCTCTCCCGGTCCGGCGCTCCCCCGTCGGGCGTTCCCCCTTCGCAGGATCCCCCGGCCCGGGCCGGGTCGGCGAGGGGCGTGGGCCGTTCGGCCCTGCCCCGCCGCCCTGCTTCCCGCCGCCTCGGCCGTGCGGCGCGGCGCCCCCGGCCCGG